>JAZLLB010000174.1:0-3982 GCA_045597925.1 Acutalibacteraceae bacterium | reverse complement strand
AACATTCTCTTTCATCAACGCCGTTTGTATCTATCATTGGTTCGATTTTTCTCACCCACGCACCCCATGAGTGACCTTTTTCCGGCATCAATTCTGTATAGCTGTCGCCGCATGAGCAGGTGTAGGTTTTTACACCCATTTCAGTGCAGGTGGCTTCTTTTGTAACTACTGAAGTGTAAGAATGGATATGACTGTCATCAATAAGAACATACTTTATATCATTGTCTACAGCATATTGATGCGCAACCGAATTTTTGTAGCAGTGCATTGTTACGTTATTACAGCGATAAAAAACAAGTTCTCCAATACTTGTAACACTTTTCGGAATCGTTATGCTTTTCAAGTTTTCACAATATGCAAAAGCACCCATTCCAATACTTTTAACACTGTCCGGTATTGTGATACTTGTTATTTTGGTACAGCAGTGGTCATCTCCATCGCCGGCAAAAGCAGTTTCAGCAATAAGCTCAGTCCCGTTTTTTATGGTAACATTTCCTGATATAGAATCAGGTTCCGCATTCAGCAAATATTTACCATAATATAACATATCATTTTCCCAATTTGATTGATTGTTATAATATGCTGTATTTTTAAAAGCACTGTCCCCGATACTTGTCACGCTGTCAGGTATATTGATATTTGCTAAACTTGAACAAGCCAAAAATGCACCGCTACCTATACTTGTGACACTTTCAGGTATATTTATACTTGTCAAACTTGAACAAGCCAAAAATGCATCGCTACCTATACTTGTGACACTTTCAGGTATGTTTACACTTGTCAAACTTGAACAACCCCTAAAAACAAAATCTTCAATTCGTGTGATACTGTCAGGTATGTTTATGCTTGTTGTTAAACTTGAACAACCCATAAATGCTTCGCTACCTATACTTGTGACACTGTCAGGTATGTTTACACTTGTCAAACTTGAACAATATTTAAATGTTCTTTCGCCTATGCTTGTGACACTATTCGGAATTGTTATACCGGTTAAACCTGTGTGAGATTCAAAAACTGCATCGTCAATTTTTGTTACACTATTTGGTAAAACTATATTGCCTGTTATTCCTATACCACAGGCAATAAGTTCTTTTTTGCTTGAATCAGAATAAAGAAGATATCCCTCACTATACTTGTTATAGTTGTACGCTCCTATTTTTCCTACAAGATCTTCCGGACAATTTACATTAAGAACGGAAGAAAACGAGTAAGAATCTACAGTTGCTCCGTCTGGTACGGTTACATTAGTTAAATTACAGCAACCGAAAAAAGCTTCGATGCCTATATATCTAACACTTTCCGGAATAGTCACACTTGTTATGCCGACACAATTCTTGAAAGCTTCGTAGCCTATATCTCTAACACTGTCCGGAATAGTCACACTTGTTATGCCGACACAATTCTTGAAAGCCTCTTTAGCTATAAATATTACCGGACTTGAATTAACAGTAAAAGGAATCGTTATATCACCCGTCGCGGAAGAGTCGCAACTGGCTACGTATGCATGTGAATCGACTTCTATATCGTCCATATACTTATGCTCAATTACATAACTAAGCACACCATAAGAAACTTTTTCTACTTCATAACGATAATAATGATATCCATCTGCAAATGCCTCCGTTCCAAACGCCCTTTTTAAATCAGGCAAATCAATCCCGATAAGAGCACCCAGCGGAGCCGCACTTAAAAGCATCACCGCTGTCAGCAAAACCGAAATAAATTTTTTGTAAGTTTTCATCATTTCTTTTTCCTCCTAAATAAAATATAAAAAGTGCCACAGGAATAATTATCCTATGGCACAAATTACCTATATTGATTTTTTGACACAACTATAAAGACAGAAGTTATCTACTGTCTGTCTGTCTGTCTGTCTGTCTGTCTGTCTGTCTGTCTGTCTGTCTGTCTGTCTGTCTGTCTGTCTGTCTGTCTGTCTGTCTGTCTGTCTGTAACAGGATTGTCGCACTTTTCATTTTACCTGTCAACCTCTTTCCAGAAATATTATTTTTTATAATTTCTTAAAATCTTGAGTGTGGTTGTTTTGGCAAATTCCGTGTCTCTCGTCTTAACTCTCGCCACCTGCTTATACATCGGCATTTTCTTATTGATTTCGTTGACATCATTTTTTATTCTGTCTTTCGCGTCGGGAGTGGAAACGGTATCAAGAAAAAACTCGGCTGTGATGAAGTTGTTCTCTTCATACACCATAACCTCTTTAACGTATTCTATCGTCAGAAGTTTATCCTCAATTTCCTCAGGGGAAACATTCTTGCCGTTTGAGAGAACAATAAGATTTTTCTTTCTTCCGCGGAAGAAAAGAAAACCGTCTTTGTCAATATATCCGTAGTCGCCCGTCTTGAACCAGTCTCCGTCAAACGCTTCGGCGGTAGCCTCGGGGTCATTGTAATAGCCCATCATAACATTTGTTCCGCGGACGTAAATTTCACCGACTCCGTCTTCGTCAGGGTCGTTGATTTTTATTTCATTACACGGAAGCGGAATGCCCGCGCTGCCGAATTTGAAATTATCAAGACGGTTGCAGGTAACGGTCGGAGAACACTCCGTAATGCCGTAGCCGTTGATTATCTGAATACCGAGGTCATACATACCTCTTTCGTATTTTTCGTCAAGATACGCCCCGCCGCAGATAATGAACTCCAGCTCACCGCCCAGACCGTCGATAATATCTTTAAACAGCTTTCTTCTGATATCAATACCGAACTTCAGAAGAAACGAGCTGATTTTAAGTCCTTTCTTAAGAGCGTCTTCCCTGCCGTTTTTCTTTGCGGTGTACCATATTTTTTTATAAATAGTTTCAACAGCGAGAGGAACCGCCGCGAAATTCTGCGGGTGATATGTCGCGAGGTCTTTCTGAATATCCTTTATACTGCGGCATATAAATCCGTATTCCGTAATAAGAGTACCGGAAAAAAGCGCGCTTACCCATGAAAACGCGTGGTGAAGCGGCAGAAAGCCTATGGCGTGACCGCCTGTGAGAACCCTGCATGAGGTAATAACGCCCGTCGCGATATTCCTGTGTGAAAGCATTACGCCTTTGCTCTTGCCGGTTGTGCCTGACGTAAACACAATAACGGCTAAATCCTCAGGCTTAACCGTGTCATTAAGATAACATTCCTCACCGTTTTTAAGAAGCTGCTGACCTTTTTCGACAATATCATAAAAATCTTCAATTTTTATGTATTCCTTAAGAACAACGCCCTCTGTTTTTTTCATAAGCTCAACAGCTCCGGCAAATTCATCGCTGTAATAAATAGCGTCGCAGCCGCTTCTTACCATAAGCTCCGCAAGCTCCTCAAACGGGAGCTTCGGATCAAGGGGTATCGCCGTATTCGTGCCGGTAATAACGGAATAAAAGCAGGCTATCCAGTAATAGCTGTTTTCGCTGAGTACAGCAACCTTTTTGCCGTTTTTTATACCGATTGAATAGAGATACTGACCAAGCCCTTTTGTGTCATAATGCATCTGATTAAAGGTCTTGGTTTCCACCTCATTATCAAAATTGTAAAACATATACTGCTTTTTATCCTGACCTTTTTCGGCACCGTAAACAACGATATCCTTTAGTGTTTCAAAATCAGGAAAATCGGCAAATTTTTTATACTTTACATTTGTTTTCATTTTGCTTGCCCTTATGCCTTAACATTTGCCTCAAGATATTCAACAACGTCCTTAATTGTAACAAGTGACGGAAGTGCTCTGTCCGGAATAGAAATCCCGTATTTCTCCTCAATAATGCATATAAGGTCAAAAAGCTCAAAAGAATTAAGACCCAAATCGGAAGTCATAACGTCATCGGGGTTAACCGATTTGATTCTTCCGTCTGTGTAATCAGTCAAGATTTCAAGCAGCTCTTTTCTTAAATCCATAATCATACCTCCGGATTATTTTCGGCTTTGCGCCTTCTCCAAATTTCATTGAATATTTCTTCTGTTGCCAGTGATATTTTTGTAACCGAAAACTC
>JAZLLB010000173.1:0-3388 GCA_045597925.1 Acutalibacteraceae bacterium | reverse complement strand
AGCATTTGATATGGAGCAACAATAAAACAATGCGAACGCTTAACAGAAAAAGCCCTGTGCAGATGCTTAAAGAGAAGCTGTCGGCGTGAACCGCGCCGTGTTCATCTGCTTTTCCACTCCGCCTACGGCTCCGTTCCAAAGCAGATGAAAACATTATACCATTTAGCTCCTTCTTTTTTTAAGAAAAATGGGTCACATCTATTTACAACGCAGAAACGCAAAATAAAAAACCCATTCAAACATATTGCTATTTTAGTTATAAAATGATAAAATAATCTGTAATTATTTATTTTCACGGAGGATTTTTTATGTTTTCACAGCTTGACAAGCCCGTTGCGGGCGATACCGTCGCGATAATGCAGACAAACAGAGGCACAATTAAAATTAAGCTCTTTGCCGATAAAGCTCCCAACACAGTTGACAACTTCACAACTCTCGCGAAGCAGGGATATTATGAAGGTATTATTTTTCACCGTGTAATTAAGGATTTCATGATTCAGGGCGGCGACCCCACGGGTACAGGCCGAGGTGGTGAAAGCAAATGGGGCAGACCTTTCCCCGATGAATTTGATATCTCACTTCACAATCTTAACGGTGCGCTTTCAATGGCTAACGCGGGTCCTAACACCAACGGAAGTCAGTTCTTCATTGTTCAGGCAAAGAGCGTTGACCCAGCCCTTCTTGAACAGATGGAGGAAATAGGTGAGAGAATGTTCCCCGCACAGACAATTGAGAACTACAAAAAAGTCGGCGGTACACCGTGGCTTGACTTCAAGCACAGTGTATTCGGTCAGGTTTACGAAGGAATGGACGTTGTTGATGCTATTGCCGACACAAGAGTTGATATGCTCGACAAGCCGTTTGAAGATGTTGTAATCGAAAAGATTGATATTGAGGTTTTATAATTCTTATGTTTTTGCCGATAACTCCCGATGAAGTCAAAAAACGGGGATGGGAAAAGGTCGATTTTGTTTATGTTACGGGGGACGCTTATGTTGACCACCCCAGCTTCGGCGCGTCTATAATCACGAGAGTGCTTGAAGCCGAGGGATACCGTGTTGCCGTTCTCGCTCAGCCCGAATGGAAAACCGTCGACGATTTCATGAAATTCGGCAGACCGGAGCTGGGATTTTTAGTAAGCTCGGGAAACATAGACTCAATGGTGGCGCATTACACTGCCGCTAAGAAAAAGCGCAGTACCGACGCATATTCCCCGGGAAAAGTTACGGGACTCCGCCCTGACAGAGCGGTTATCGTCTACTGCAATAAAATAAGAGAAGCGTACGGTGATATTCCGATAATTATCGGCGGACTTGAGGCATCGCTTCGCAGATTCGCGCATTACGATTATTGGGACGACAAGATAAGGCGTTCGGTTATTTTTGACTCACAGGCGGATATTCTCACCTACGGAATGGGTGAAAATCAGACGATTGAGATTTGCAGACGGCTTTCCAACGGTGAGGACATTTCGGCAATACGTGATGTGCGCGGAACCTGTTATGTATGCGACACAACCGAAACTCCGTATGATGGCAGGGAATGTCCTTCTTTTGAAAACTGCGTTAAAAGCAAAAAGGAATATGCCGTTTCGTGCAGAATCGAGCAGGACGAGCAAGACCACATCAGAGGAAAGCTGATTAAACAGCGTCACGGGAATAAAATGCTTGTGCAGAATCCGCCGATGCCTCCACTGACACAGGAGGAGCTTGACTGGGTGTATTCACTGCCGTACGAGCGGGATTATCACCCCGTTTACGAAAAGATGGGCGGTGTACCCGCGATTGAGGAGGTCAAATTCTCAATTACTCATAACCGCGGCTGCTTCGGCGCGTGCAATTTCTGTTCAATAGCGTTTCATCAGGGCAGATTTATCACCACAAGAAGCAAAGAATCAATTATGAATGAAGCAAAGCTTCTCACCGGAATGCCCGATTTTAAGGGATACATTCACGATATCGGCGGTCCGACAGCGAATTTCAGACGGACCTCGTGCCTTAAGCAGATTGAAAACGGACTCTGCAAGGGAAAAAAATGCCTTGCTCCCACACCCTGCAAGGCTCTCACCGCCGACCACAGCGAATACCTTGATATTCTGCGCACTGTGCGTGAATTGCCGAAAATCAAAAAGGTGTTTATCCGCTCCGGCATAAGGTATGACTATATGCTCAGAGATAAAAATGATACATTTTTCAGAGAGCTTGTAAAATATCACGTCAGCGGTCAGCTTAAGGTTGCGCCTGAGCATTGCTCCGCCGCCGTACTTGATAAAATGGGCAAGCCACATATTGACGCATATATTGAATTTTCAAAGAAGTATTTTGAATTAAGCGATGACGCTGGTAAGGAACAGTATCTTGTGCCGTATCTTATGTCATCACACCCGGGAAGTACACTAAAAGACGCGGTTGAGCTGGCGGTATTTCTGAAAAAGCGTCATATAAGACCGGAGCAGGTACAGGATTTCTACCCAACACCGGGTACAATTTCAACCTGCATGTTCTATACCGGACTTGACCCGTACACAATGGAAGAGGTGTATGTTGCGAAATCCCCCAAGGACAAAGCATTACAGAGAGCTTTGCTTCAGTATTACGACCCCAAAAACAAACCGCTTGTCATTCAGGCTCTTCATATGACAGGCAGAGAGGATTTAATCGGCTTTTCTGACAAATGTCTCGTAAAGCCTGACTCAAACAGGCAGAAAGGCAATTATAAAAAGCAGGGGGTTAAGCCCTATGTCAAAAATAAAAAATTCAAAAAGTAAGATTATATTAATCGCAGCGGCTGTTTTAACGGCGGTCGCTGTGATTTCCGCTTTAATACCCGAAAACACATGGAACAACATTTTCATAAAATCGGGACTGAGACCGCGGGAATATGTCAGCTCTCCCCTTTCGGTGCACTTTGTTGACGTAGGTCAGGGCGACTGCGTGATTATAACAACCGATGACGGCGAAACGATTCTTATTGACTCGGGCGAACAAATAAAATCAGACACCGTTATAAAATACCTTAAAAGCCTCTCGGTAAAAAAGATTGACTTTTGTATTGTGACACATCCACATTCCGACCATTACGGCGGTATGCTTGATATTCTGAAATCTTATCATGCTGAAAATGTCATTCTGCCTGCAATGAGTGAAATCAACACGCCCGATGATGATTATTATAATGCTTTCATTGATTACGCCAGTACCGAATGTAAAAGCATTTCTTATGTCAGCGCGGGAGATATCACAGCGCTTTCAGATGTTAAAATAGAGTATTTCGCTCCTGTTTCTCAGAAAAAGGATTTAAACAATATGTCCGTTGCGGCAAAAATATCTTACCGGAACGCTTCTTTTCTTATTACGGGCGACTGTTCCGAGGAAGAAGAAAAAGATAT
>JAZLLB010000172.1:0-30746 GCA_045597925.1 Acutalibacteraceae bacterium | reverse complement strand
GCACACAGTGTCTGTTAATTGAAAGATATCACTCAAATGTTTGACAAGCCGATATAATCAGTGATATAATGAAAATGGCATATGATGTCAGAAATAATTTTTCAAAAAGGAAGGAGTTATCTTATGAAAAAATTTATCGCTTTAATTCTCGCGGCGATTACCATGCTTTCGGCTGTATCCGTCTGCGCCGCTGATTCCAAATCGGGAAAGCTCGTTTTTTTATCTCTCGGGGATTCCATTGCCCAGGGCGCGGGTCTGAGCAGCAGAAGCACTGAAGCCTACGGCGCGATTGTTTCGGCAAAAAGAGGCTATGAATTTATAAACGACGCTGTCGGCGGCTACACATCCTCTGATTTGCTTGACCAGCTTACAAACAGCAAAAACGCCCGTTACTGCGCGTCAGACGTTGCCAAAGCGGATATAATCTGCGTTTCAATCGGCGGCAACGACATCATTAAAGACCCCGATATTTCAACTCCGTTTTCCAACAGAGACTACGCATCGATGTACACCGTTTTCATCGCGAAATCTCCGACTCTGCTTTCCGCGCTGAAAAGCAATATTTCAAAAATAGTTTCAAGAATCAAAGAGCTTAATCCCGACGCGGTTCTGCTTGTGCAGAGTCTTTACAATCCGGTTTTCGCAAGCGACGCGCTCAGAACTCTGGGCGGATTAGGCGTAAGCGCGATCAACGGCACTATAAAAGGAGCGGGCGGCGGAACGTATTATGTTCCCGATGTATATTCCGTATTCACGCAGGCGTCAATGATAAGCAGCGACATGATTCACCCCAACGCGAGCGGTCACAAGGCGATTGCCGACGCTGTTGACAAATGCCTTTCCGAAATTCCGCAGGTATCCGGCGGAACAACAGGAACAACGGAAACAGCCGCGGCTGTCGGTTCGGGACTTATTCAGCTGCTGATAAACTTTATAAAAATAATAATCAGTCTGATTAACGGCATTGTGTCATTATTAAAGTAGTTACCGTATTTGTAATATCTGATGACACCGGCTTCTGACATCACAGAAGATTTAAGGCAATACCTCACTTCTGAATTGTGCGGTATTGCCTTTTTCTGCGCTTATTCTGAATTATATGAGCGGTGAAGAAATTTTGATTATTTTTCAAAAACGCTGTAAGGTATTTTATTTCCGTATTTGTCGGCGTCAAATTCTCTGCCGAGAATCAGAGCCTTTTTCACCTGCTTTTTGCCCTTGACAAATTCTGGTCTGCCGGGGCAGAACGGATAAAATCCCAGCACGCTGAAAATATACCATATTGCCATGGTGCCGTTGTCCTCGTCACCGGGGAAACCGTCATCTTCAAAAGAGAACGCCTCTTTGCAGAGCTTTTCAGCCCGGTACGCGCTCTTTTCAACATTGCCGAGAGCGGAATAAATATACGGAATATGGAAGCTGGGCTGATTTGATATAGCGCACTGACCGAAATCCGCCGCCGCCATTTCGGTTATCTCATGAATTTCACAGCCGTAACCGACAATTTCATAGTCGGGGACAGTGTTAAACAGCTCATCAATTTTTTCAATCAGTTTATCCTTACCGCCGTAAAGCTCCGCGAGTCCCTCGATGTCATGAGGAACGGCGAAAGAATTCTGCCACGCGCTGCCCTCGGTGTAATCTCTGCCCCAGCCGATTGGAGTAAAGTCGGGACGGAAATTTCCGTCTGAATCCTTCGCGCGCATGAAGCCCGTTTCTTTATCAAAAATATTCTGATAATTTTTCGCTCTTTTTCTGTATTCTTTTTCGATATCCTCTTTGCCGAGGATTTTCGCGATTTCGGCAATGCACCAGTCACCGTAGGCCGCGTCCTGAGTAAGATTAACGCTTTCCTTCTGCTCGTCATAGGGAACGAAACCTAAACGGCAGTAGCTCTCAGCTCCGTTTCTGCCGAAGTTCGGGTTTTCGGAATCATGAAGCGAATGGTGAAGCATGCCCTCCAACGCAAGCTCCATGGTTTCTTTATCTAAAAGTCCCTTAACGGCGCAGTCACAGATTACCGCGTCAACAAGTGTGCTGGGCATACAGCCGCGCTCGCCGATTGAAAGCCATCTCGGCAGCCAGCCGCTTTCTTTATATTCGTTGATGAACGCCTTAACCATGTCTTTAAGCTCATCTCTGCACACGAGAGAAAAAAACGGGTAAACGGTTCTGTAAGTATCCCAGAATCCGTTATCGGTATAGCGTTTGCCCGCGTAAGTTTTTCCGTCATGAGGGCAGTAGTGAATTTCATTGCCGTTTTTGTCAATTTCATAGCACTTGTGCGGATATAAAAACGCGCGGTACATGCAGGAATAAAACGTCTTCATCTGTTTATCGTCTTCGGGTTCGATTTCAACCTTTGAAAGATATTTTTCCCACAGCGTTTCAGCGTCGGATTTTATTTCATCAAAACTCTTTTCACAGATTTCTCTTCTGAGGGTTGTCTCTGCCTGCTCAAAAGAAATATATGAAGATGAGAGAGAAATTTCCGTCGTCTTATTATTTAATTTAATATGAATCGCAGTGTTTTTTCCGCTGATTTTATTTCCTTGTTCCGCACCGTTTCCGTCAGACTGAATTTTAACTCCGTCAGCGTCAACAGAGCCGTCGGGGAATTTAACAGCGACATATTCGAGAAAATTAACAGCGTCACCGCCCGAGGTATTGTCGGTGGTGATGTAGAGAGTGTTTTTCTCAGCGCAGAACTCAAAAGTATAGTTGTCTTTGACAGAATGAGCGGAAAAATAATTGCCGCCGTCCTCATCGAAAGATACACGGATTTTCGCGCCTCTTTCAGTCGGTGCAAGCTCAAAATCGGAACGTGTTCTCAGCAGTCTGTATTTCAGATAATACGGCTTGAGAACAGCGTCCCCGGGTCTGAAGCCCGACCATCTTTCCTCGCCGCCGCAGGTGAGCGGTTCTTTCTGAGTAATGAAGCAGACCGCGCCGTAATCGGCAATCCACGGTGACGGCTGATGAGTGAGGCGGACACCCTCAAAGGCTCTGTCCTCAGGATGATAATACCAGCGGTAATTGCCGTCGCTTGTCTGCGGACAGAACGCCGCCATTCCGAACGGAAGCTGAACGAGCGGCAGCGTGTTGCCGTTACTGAAGCGGTGCCTTGAAGCACTGCCCTGCTTTGTATTCACATAATCACAGTATTTCATAAATCATTCTCCCTGATCCGTATAGCTGTAAACTTCACCGCATTCGATATATTTAAACCCGATATCCGGATATTTTTCACTCAGTTTGTCTTTCAGAAGCATCATTCCCGCGCGCTCCGAACCGACATGAGACATAACAACAGCCGCTTTGTTATAACCGAGCTGCGCGTAATCTCTCGCCATTTCGCCGATTCGCCATTCGCAGATTTCGCCCGTGAGAAGAAAATCGTTTTCCGCAAGCTCCGATTCAAGATGCCCGGGCGTGCCGAAGCTGCATGAAATTTTTCTGCCCTTAGCGTTGGGATTTCCCGCTATTCTGACGTGCTTCAGGCCGAGTTTTTTCTCAATTGTTTTCGCAAGCTCCCTCGCTGTCATTTCACTGTCAAGCAGATAATGCGTTATTCCGAACTTTCCGTGTTCGGCTAAACTGTCGCATCTGCCCTCAAGTCCGAGAGCTTTCATTTCACCCTCATAAATAAGGTCGGGATTCATTGCGTGGGCGTAATCGTGAAAACGGAAAATCACAATGCCCGATTCATCAACGAATTTTTTCTTTTCTTCCGCTATGAATGTGTCAACGGATTTATCCATATGGTCATAAAACGTCGGCTCGTGAACAATGAGCAGCTGCGCTCCCCATTCAAGAGCCTGCCTTACAACATCGGGCGTGGCGAACATGGTTACCGCGACTTTGCTGACCTCTTTTTGCGCGTCACCGCATTTTACTGTGTCGCACGTGCGTTCAGGGTCAATCTCACGCTGCGCCCATGACTTGATTTCGTCAATAATATCAATACATTTCATAAAATCACCTGTTGTTTTTTCCATTTATTATGATATAATATTATAACACAAATCACTGATTATTTAAAGGGACTTTTTATATGAAAATTAAAAAAATCGGAGAAACAAAAATAATAATTTCCGCTTACGGCAGTCACAGAAATTATTTCGGCTGGCCGTCCGCCGTAATCACCAAAAACGGCAGAATTGCCGCCGCTTGCTCGGGCTTCCGTCTGGAGCATGTATGCCCGTTCGGCAAAGCGGTTATAAGTTACAGTGACGATAACGGCGAAACGTTTTCCGCTCCGGAGGCGGTTATTGACACGGTTCTTGACGACAGGGACGCGGGACTCTGCGCTTTCGGGGAAAGCGGGCTTATTCTGACTTCATTCAACAACAGTGTTGAATTCCAGAGAGTGCACTGCTCAAGAGAGCATATAAAAGAATGCTATGATTATCTTGACACTGTTAACCCCGAAGACGAAAGAAACGCCATCGGTTCGGAATTCCGCATAAGCAATGACAACGGAAAAACATGGAGCGAGATTTTCCGTTCGCCCATTACCTCCCCACACGGACCGGCACAGCTGAAAGACGGCAGAATCATATGGGTCGGCAGAGTTTTTTCAGAGGACGACTCCTTTAAAGGAACTGATAATTTTATTCAGGCATGGGAAGTCAGAACAGACGGAACGATGGAGTACATAAGCTCAGTGGAAAACATTGAAGCTGACGGAGTGATTCTCAATTCCTGCGAGCCGCATATGATTGAGCTTGATGACGGCACGCTTATCTGTCACATAAGAATGGAAGGCGGCGGTTTCTTCTCAACATACCAGTCAGAATCCCGTGACGGCGGCAAAACATGGTCAAAGCCTCACGCTCTTCTCGAAAAGCGGGGCGGCGCGCCCGCGCATCTTTTAAAACATTCCTCGGGTGTGCTGATTTCCGCATACGGCTGCCGTGAGAAGCCTTACGGAATAAGAGTAATGTTCAGCCGCGACAACGGAAAGACGTGGGATACAGACAATATCCTTTTTGACGGCGGAGTCAGTGATGATTTAGGCTACCCCGCAACGGTTGAGCTGCCCGACGGCAGTCTGATGACAGTATTTTACACTCACGAAAAAGATGAACTGCCCGCCGTAATCGCGGCGCAGAAATGGGAATTGGAAATTCAGGAGGAAATATGAGTACAGACACATTTTTTGACCTTCACGTTCATACAACTTTTTCAGACGGCTGCAACACTCCCGAGGAAGTAGTGCTTGCGGCAATAGCGAAAGGCATGAAAAGAATCGGAATATCCGACCATTCATACACTTTTTTCGACAAAAGATACTGCATGAAAGAAGAAAATATTGATAAATATTATGAAACGGTAACCGCGCTTAAAGAAAAGTATAAAAATAAAATCGAAGTGCTGTGCGGCATCGAGCAGGATATGTATTCGCTCTGCCCGACTGACAGATATGATTATGTTATCGGCTCGGCGCATTATATGAAATACGGCGACGAATACGGTGATGTTGACGCCAGCTTTAAAAGAGATGACGGACTTACCTGTGTTCATGTAACAGCGGCGAAATACGAAAACGGTGATTTGTACGCGGTTGCCGAAAAATATTTTGAAACCGTTTCGCACGTTGTTGAAAAAACGGACTGCGATATTATAGGTCACTTTGACCTCATATCCAAATTTAATGAAACGAATTCGCTTTTCGATGAAACCGCTCCGAGATACAGAGACGCCGCCGCTGCCGCCGCGGACACCCTTCTGAAAACGGGCAGACCGTTTGAAATCAACGTGGGCGCAATCGCCAAGGGAGTTAAAACCGTTCCGTATCCGTCTGAATTTTTATATAAGTACATAAAGGAACACGGCGGAAAATTTGTTCTTTCAAGCGATGCGCATAAAATCGAAAATCTGTGCTTCCGCTTTGAAAAATATATAAATCTTATATAAGAGCAATCCGCGATTATTTATAGCTGTAATTTGTTGACATTTCAATATGGTGCTGATATAATCGGATTGTGATATTTCACATTCGGATAATGATTCCGTGAGAATCTTTTTAATCCGTCAAGGAGGAAAAATGGAACTTAAAACACCACTTTATGACATTCATATTCAGGAAGGCGGAAAGATTGTGCCTTTCGCAGGATATCTTCTTCCCGTTCAGTACGGTTCGGGCGTAATTAAAGAGCATATGGCGGTAAGGGAAAAATGCGGTATGTTTGACGTTTCACACATGGGCGAGGTTATGTTCACAGGCGAAACTGCTCTTGCGTCTCTCAACCACATCATGACAAACGATTTCACCGATATGCCGACAGGCAAGGTTCGCTACAGCGTTATGTGCAACGAAAACGGCGGCTGTGTTGACGACCTTATCGTCTACAAATTTGATGAGCAGGAATATTTTGTTGTAGTCAATGCCGCCAATAAAGACAAGGACTACGCGCATATGCTCAAAAATATTCTGCCGGGTACAAAGGCGGAGGATATTTCCGACACTCTCGCGGAAATCGCGCTTCAGGGACCGAAGGCTCCGGAAATTCTCGGTGAGCTTATCAGTGAGGAGTTTATTCCCAAGGGATACTATACGGTAGTTAAATCCGCCGTTATAGACGGTATGGACTGCATTATTTCAAGAACGGGCTATACAGGCGAGCTCGGTTATGAAATTTTCACCGCGAACGAAAACGCCGAAAAGCTCTGGAAGCTTCTCAGAAAAACAGGCGAAAAATACGGTCTTATTCCCTGCGGTCTCGGAGCGAGAGACACATTGAGACTTGAAGCGGGCATGCCGCTTTACGGTCATGAGATGAATGAGGAAATCACTCCCTTTGAGGCAAACCTCGGTTTCGGTGTTAAAATGGGCAAGGCTGAATTTATCGGCAAAGAAGCTCTTGAGACAAAAGGCGCGCCGGAAATTATACGTGTCGGGCTTGAAATTACCGGCAGAGGAATCGCGCGTGAGCATCAGGATGTTTATATCGGCGATAAAAAAATCGGTGTAACCACATCGGGAACACATTGCCCGTATATCGGCAAGCCTGTCGCGATGGCTCTTGTTGACGCCGAATACAGCGTTCTCGGAACGGAAGCGGAGGTTGACGTAAGAGGCCGCCGTATTCCGTGCAGGGTTATCCCGTATGTATTTTATAAAAGACAGAATTAAAAATATAACAACATTTTCAGGAGGAAAAATTTATGGCTAATATTCAGAACGGATTAAAGTATTCAAAAACACATGAATGGGTAAAAGACGAAGACGGTCTTACCGTTATCGGTCTTTCTGATTTCGCGCAGTCGGAGCTTGGCGATATCGTATTCATCAATCTTCCCATGGAGGGTGACGGAGTTGTCGCGGGCGAGGCTTTTGCCGATGTTGAGTCAGTCAAGGCTGTTTCAGACGTTTATTCTCCCGTTACAGGCACTGTTGCCGAAATCAACGAAGAGCTTATGGATAACCCCGCTCTTGTCAACGAAGCTCCTTATGACGCGTGGTTTATCAAGGTCTCCGATGTTGAAGATACAGAAGATCTTCTTGAAGCGGAAGAATACGCTTCATTCTGTGAAAATGAAAAGGAGTAATTAGATGGGAAGCTATATTCCGAATACAGGCGATGAACGGCTTCAGATGCTCGAGAGCATAGGATTAAGCTCGGCTGACGGGCTTTATTCCGTTGTTCCCGAAGAAGCGAGAGTCAAAGAGCTTAACCTGCCGGAAGGACTTTCCGAAATGGAAGTTTCGCTGAAAGTCAGAGAAACAGCCGGCAAAAACAAGGTCTTCGGCTCAGTCTTCCGCGGCGCGGGTTCATATTGCCACTACATTCCCTCAATTGTTAAAACAATCACATCAAAAGAAGAATTTGTTACCGCTTATACCCCGTATCAGGCGGAAATAAGCCAGGGTATTCTTCAGTCGATTTTTGAATATCAGACTCAGATTTGCGAGCTGACAGGCATGGACGTTTCAAACGCTTCTGTTTATGACGGCGGAACCGCCGCCGCCGAGGCTGTTCTTATGAATGTTGACGGCAGACGCAAGCTGAGCGTAGTTATTTCTGAAACAACCGCGCCCGATGTTCTCACAGTTGTGAAAACATACTGCGAATCAAGAAACGTGCCGGTTACGGTTGTTCCCGCGAAAGACGGCGCAACGGATATTGACACTCTCAAGGCGGCGATTCAGAAAGATACAGCGTGCGTTTATGTTCAGAGCCCCAACTATTTCGGTGTTATTGAGGATATGGACGAAATTGTAAAAATATCTCACGAAATGGGCACAAAGGTTGCAATGGGCGTTAACCCCGTATCTCTCGGACTTCTCAAGACTCCTGCCGAATACGGTGCGGATATCGCCTGTGGCGAAGGTCAGCCCTTAGGTATTCCCATGGGCTTCGGCGGTCCGTATCTCGGATTTATGGCGGCTAAAGCTGATATGATGAGAAAGCTCCCCGGCAGAATTGTCGGTCAGACAACCGACGCGCAGGGCAACCGCTGCTATGTTCTTACTCTTCAGGCGAGAGAACAGCATATCAGACGTGAAAAAGCGTCATCAAACATCTGCTCAAACGAGGCTCTCTGCGCTATGACGGCTTCTGTCTATCTCGCCGCGGTAGGCCCCGACGGACTTAAGCAGGCGGCTGAAAACTCAGCGGCTCACGCTCATTATCTTGCTTCCGAGCTTTCAAAAATCAAGGGCTTCGAGCTTGCAAATGATAAAACCTTCTTCCATGAATTTCTTATGACCTGCCCTGTCTGCCCCTGCGAGCTTAACAAAATGCTTGCCGAAAACGGTATCCTCGGCGGCTTGCCCGTTGACGGAAATATTCTCTGGTGCGCGACCGAGATGAACTCCAAGGCGGATATTGACAGGCTCGTTAAGCTGATTGCGGAATTTGTAAAGGAGGCGGCGTGATGGAATTACTGTTTGAAAGAAGCAGAAAAGGAAGAAAACAGACGCTTATTCCCGCCTGCGATGTGGAAGAATTTGAATTTGACCCCGCTCTCCTGCGTGAAAAAGCACCTAAGCTCCCCGAAATGGCAGAGATTGATTTAGGCAGACATTACACAGAGCTTGCGGGTGAAACTCACGGTGTCAATAACGGATTCTATCCTTTAGGTTCATGCACAATGAAATACAATCCGAGAATTGACGAGGAGCTTTCCGCTCTTCCGAATTTCACGGGACTTCATCCGCTTCAGCCCGAGTGTACAGTTCAGGGCGCGCTTGAAGTGATTTATAAAACACAGAAAATGATTTGTGAAATCACAGGCATGGACGACATGACCATGCAGCCCGCCGCCGGTGCTCACGGTGAATACACGGGACTTCTGCTTATCAGAAATTACCATAAAGAGCGCGGTGAGCTTGACAGAAGAACAAAAATCATTGTTCCGGATTCGGCTCACGGCACGAACCCCGCTTCCGCTGTAATGGCGGGCTTCAAGGTCGTTTCCGTTCCCTCAAACGCGCAGGGCGGCGTTGATATTGAGGCTCTTAAAGCGGCTGTCGGTGAAGACACGGCGGGACTTATGCTCACAAACCCCAACACTCTCGGGCTTTTCGACCCCAACATTCTTGAAATCACAAAAATTATTCATGACGCGGGCGGTCTGTGCTATTATGACGGCGCAAACCTCAACGCCGTTATGGGTCACGCGCGCCCGGGCGATATGGGATTTGACTGCGTTCACGTCAATCTTCATAAAACATTCTCAACGCCTCACGGCGGCGGCGGCCCCGGCTCAGGCCCCGTAGGCTGCAAGGCATTTCTTAAGGATTATCTGCCCTCACCGCAGGTCAAAGAGGAAAACGGAAAGTATTCTCTTTACACTCCGGCGAAAACAATGGGCAAGGTAAGGGATTTTTACGGCAACTTCCTTGTTGTTGTCCGTGCGTACGCTTATATTCTTACTCTCGGCAAAGAGGGAATCCCCGAAGCGTCGGCAAACGCGGTTCTCAACGCGAACTACATGATGAACAGGCTCAAAGGCAGCTATAAAATCGCTTATGATACTCAGTGCATGCATGAGTTCGTTATGGATATCGCTCCGCTCAAGGATAAGACCGGAATTTCCGCGATGGATGTAGCTAAGCGTCTGCTTGATTTCGGAATCCATCCGCCGACGATGTATTTCCCGCTTATAGTTCACGAGGCTCTTATGATTGAGCCGACTGAAACGGAATCAAAAGAAACACTTGACAAAGCCTGTGACCTCTTCCTCAGAATTTATAAAGAGGCGGAGGAAAATCCGGAACTTCTTCATTCCGCGCCCAACGACTGCTCAATAGGCAGACCCGATGATGTCGCGGCGGCGAGAAACCCGATTTTGAAATACAGCTTCTGAAAAATATCCGGGCATTTGATTTTTTAAATGTCCGGTTTTTTATGAATTATTATGGTTAACAGAATTTATGTAATAAAAGCTTCTGAAACAAACCCGTGGCGCAATCTCGCCCTCGAGGAAACGCTGCTTAATTCGGTCGGGTCGGGTGAATGTATTCTTTATCTGTGGCAGAACAGGCAGACTGTTGTTATCGGCAGAAATCAGAACGCTCTGAGCGAATGCCGCGTACAGAAGCTGGAAGCGGACGGCGGATTTCTCGCAAGGCGGCTTTCGGGCGGCGGCGCGGTTTATCACGATACGGGAAATTTAAACTTCACGTTCCTTGCCCGCGCTGATGCTTTTGACAAAGAAAAGCAGACAGACGTCATTCTTAAAGCCGTCAGAATGGCAGGAATTGATGCCGAAAAAAACGGCAGAAACGACCTCACCGCTGACGGGCGGAAATTTTCGGGTCACGCTTATTACAAAACAAAAGAGCGGTGTTATCATCACGGAACGCTGATGCTTTATGTTGACAAAACGAGGCTTGCGGATTATCTCAATGTTTCGCCTCTAAAGCTCAAAGCGAAAGGTGTCGCGTCGGTAAAATCAAGGGTGGTCAACCTGTGCGAATTAAACCCCGGACTTACAGTCAATGCGCTTTCCGAAAATCTTGTTAAGGCGTTCGGTGAGGTTTACGGTCTGCCCGTTGAGTACCTCAGCGAAAAAGACGTTGACGCGGATACGCTTTCCCTGCTCGAACGGCGTTACTCCTCACCCGAATGGAAATACGCCGGGCAGGAAATTCTTGCCGATTCAGTTGAAAAAAGATTCGACTGGGGACAGGCTCGTTTTGATTTTGAAAAAAGCGGAAACAGATTCTCGAAAGTACAGTTTTATTCTGACGGGCTTGAAGCTGATTATCTTTCTGAAATTCCCGAAAGACTTTTTAACTGCGGGACGCGGAAAGATGAAATTCTTGCAAGACTTAAAGATAAAACCGATAAAGATTTGCTTTCCGTTGCGGAAGATATCGCCGCTATGATTTCAGAAAAAATTGCGGAGGAAAACGGAAATGAAATATGATTTAGCTATAATCGGCGGAGGCCCCGGCGGATACACCGCCGCTGAACACGCCGCGAAAAACGGACTTTCGGTTGTGCTTTTTGAAGCGGACAAAATAGGCGGCACCTGCCTTAACAGGGGATGTATTCCCACAAAGGCGCTTATTCATTCAGCCGAAAAATATAAAGAAATGAAAAACAGCGATATTCTCGGCATATCCGCTGAAAACATCGCATATGATTTTAAAAAGATTCACGAAAGAAAAGATTTTGTTGTTTCATCGCTTCGTCAGGGAATTGAAAAGCTTATGAAATCAAACAGGGTTTCTGTTGTAAACGCCTTTGCTTCAATTAAATCCTGCAATGAAAACGGTTCTGTTATCAGCGCGGGCGGTGAAAGCTATGAGGCGGAAAATGTTATAATCGCGACAGGCTCCGTTCCCGCTGTTCCGCCGATTAAGGGCAGTGATATTGACGGAGTTTACACAAGCAACGATCTGCTCGAGGGTGAAGGTAAAGATGTTAAATCTCTCGTTATCATCGGCGGCGGAGTTATCGGCTGCGAATGTGCTTCGATTTATCTGGATTTAGGCTGCGACGTGACAATTCTCGAAGCTATGGAGCATATTCTTCCCCCGATGGACAGAGAAATCGCGCAGCGGCTTACAATGTTTCTTAAGAAGCAGGGAGCATCGATTAATGTTTCGGCCAAGGTAACTGAAATCACGGGCGAAAAAGGCAGTTTCACCGTTTCATATGAAAACAAAAAGGGCGATATCTGCACCGCGCAGGCTGAGGCGGTTCTTATAGCCACAGGCAGAAAAGCCGCCACCGCTGGTCTGTTTGAATGTGAAAACACCCCTGAGCTTTTCAGAGGCGCTGTTGCTGCCGATGAAAACGGACTGACGAATCTTAATAATGTTTATGTTATCGGTGACGCGAAGGCATACAATATCCAGCTCGCTCACGTTGCCGAAGCGCAGGCGAGAAACGCCGTTGACGCGATTCTCGGCAAAGAGCTGTCTGTTGATATGAATGTTGTGCCAAGCTGTATTTACACTTCACCCGAAATCGCTTCTGTGGGATTGACGGAAGACGAGGCAAAGCAGAAAGGTATAAATGTAAAATCGAAAAAATGCCTTACCGGCGCGAACGGAAAGTGTCTGATTGAAAACTCCGAGTCGGGCTACATCAAAACCGTTACCGACGCGGACACGGGGCTTCTTTTAGGCGCGCAGCTTGTCTGTCCGAGAGCCACCGACATGGTTTCCGAATTCGCCCTCGCTGTTTCAAGGGGCATGAAAACCGAAGATGTCGCGTCTGTTATTCATCCGCATCCCACATTCTCTGAAATGATAGGGGAAGCGTGCAGATAGAAAAAATGAGCTGTAAAAAACAGCCGGAAAAGCCGGGGTTCACCGTAAAAAGTGAGCCTCGGTCAATTTATAGCTCTGCGGATTTTTCGTGCGCGCGAAAATATAGCTGTCAAAACTTGTTGAAAACAGAACTTGACAATAATGGATACGAATGATATAATTACTAATTATTTATGAAAAATTTTTAAAGGGGAGAGTTTTGTGAACGGGCTGCTTAACTGCTTTGATTATTTCAGAGAAATGAATATCTGGGCGCTGCTGCTGAAGCTTTTTCTTGCCGTTTTTTTCGGCGGACTTATAGGTCTTGAAAGAGGTCAGAAGCACCGCGCGGCAGGCAGCAGAACATATATGCTTGTCGGTATCGGAGCTGTGCTGACGATGATGCTCAGCCAGTATGAATCTTTTCTCCTTACAAATAACTGGGCTGAAATTTCAGCTGCCATCGGCATAAAAACCGATGTTTCACGTTTCGGAGCGCAGGTTATAAACGGAATAGGCTTTCTGGGCGCGGGTACGATAATCGTCACCGGCAGGCAGGAGGTTAAGGGTCTTACCACCGCCGCGGGACTGTGGGCGTCTGCGTGTATGGGACTGGCGATAGGCGCGGGGTTTTTCGAGTGCGCGATAATCGGATTCGTGCTTATACTCATTACAACGACGGTTTTCAATAAAATAGGTTCATGGATTGTCTCAACCGCCAGAAATATGGATTTGTATGTCGAATTTGCTCAGATGGAGAATCTGGGAGAGATAATCAATACCGTAAAAAATATGGATATTCAGATATTTGATGTTGATATTCAGCGTGAGAAGCAGTCCAACGGAGTTGTTATCGGTGCCGTGCTCTCAACAAGACTTCCGAGAGGCGAAAGTCATTCGCAGGTTATGTCATCAATTTCAAAGTTTGATTTTGTCACACTGGTTGACGAAATATAAGGGGACGGATTTATGCTGAGCTCACTTGATTTTTTAAGAGATATAACAACACTTTCAGTTGCGGTAAGACTGTTTCTGGCAATGCTTTGCGGCGGCGCGATAGGCATTGAAAGAGAGCATAAACGCCGCCCGGCGGGATTCAGAACGCATATTCTTATTTGCCTGGGTGCCGCGATTACAACAATGACCAGCCAGTTTCTGTATCTTCACATGGGGCTTTACACCGATATCGCCAGACTCGGCGCTCAGGTTATCGCGGGTATAGGCTTCATCGGCGCGGGTACGATTATCGTCACAAAGCGCCGTCAGGTAAAAGGGCTTACAACCGCGGCGGGTTTGTGGACCTGCGCAATCATCGGACTTGCCGTCGGCGCGGGCTATTTTGAGGCAGGCATAGTCGCGACTGTGCTTATTCTGCTTGCCGAAATTTTCTTCGCAAAATTTGAGTACTGGGTGCTTGTAAATTCAAAAAATCTCAACATATATATTGAATACGGTAAGACCGATAATCTTGATGATGTTATCCGATATCTTAAATCAAGCGGTGTTATTCTTATCGACCTTGAAATCACTAAATCCGGAAATAATTCATGCGCTATTCTTCAGCTTCAGCTGCCGAAAAAAATATCGCATGATAAAATAATGACAGATATAAACTCAACAGAGGGTATTTTGTCAGTCGAAGAGCTTTAACTCCGAAAAACAGAAACCTCTTCACGGAATTTGCGCGGCAAAAGCAGATTTCCGTGAAGGTGTATTTTTTAACTTGATTTATCGGCTGTTATGATGTATCATATACCGGAGCTTTGAATACGTGTAAAGGATTGGTGGAAATATGTCAGTTGTAAAAAAAATAATCAGTTCTCTTGAAATCGGCAAAAAAGAGAAAATGTCAGGCGTTTTTATGCTTGTCGCCATACTGTCTGTGGTATCACTTCTGATTAGTAATGTCGTGGCAAACAAAAGTATTGACCTCTTCGGATGGACGGTTTTCGGGCAGAAATTAAGTATTGCCGCGTCATTCGTGGTTTTTCCGTTTACATACATTGCGTCGGATATTTTTTCTGAGGTATACGGCTATTCGTGGAGCAGAAAAATAAGCTGGATTGCGTTATTCGCCAATATTTTTATGATACTTTGCTTTAAGCTCGTCGCCGTTATGCCGGGTATAGATTCAACTACCTCCGAAGCGTTTTCAATTGTCTGCGATTCAACACCGGGTATCGTCTTTGCCTCACTTACCGCGTTTATGGCGGGCGATTTATTAAACGATTTGGTTTTCGCGAAAATGAAGGCTCATGACTCTGACGGAAAAGTATCCGCTTTCGCTTTTCGGAGCATACTTTCCTCTTTGTGCGGTGAAATAGTTGACTGTCTGGTTTTTCTTCCGCTTCTTTACTATTTTATTCACGGTTACGGCACAATCATCACAAGCGCATTTCAGCTTTTGTCTATTATTCTGATTCAGGCGTTATTAAAAACATTTGTTGAGCTGATTCTCTGCCCGCTGTCAGTTTTTATTATAGGTAAAATAAAGTCTTACGAAGAAAAACTGAAGTGACAACCGTTATTTTTATTACTGTATTCCGACGGTATTGATAACCGTCATGTAAACCGCGACAGCTAAAAGCGTAAAATTATATTTTGTTTTTACCAGTATTATCACCCCGAAAACGTAAATAATTATCAAAAAAGACGTGCTTGTTATTCTGAGCGCGTCTTTGATTTTCCGCTCTTCGAGAAAAAGAGAAAGTCCGTTAAAAAGCGCGCTGCCGCCGTCTGTTTTTCCGACGGGAAGAAGATTGAAAACACACAGCGCCAGATTGATTCCCGTAATCATCGTGTCTTTTAAAACAATACCGGCAATCAGCAGAATCACATTCACAAACGGTCCCGCGAGTGAGATTATTATTTCTTTCCCCGGTGAGATTTTTAATGTGCGGACGGGCTCAATTCTCATGCCGTACGCGCCGAGTGACATTTTTCGCACCCTGCCGCCTGAAAGATATATCGCCGTCAGATGCCCGATTTCGTGAAGAATACAGCATAAAAGCGCGGGCAGTGCGCTGCCGTTCGGGGCGAACAGCAGCGCAAACGTGATGACCGCCGCGAAATATACGCTGACGGAAATCTGAATATTTTTAACTGAGAACGTCATATTCTGCCGTCTTTAACCGTGAGATAATTGAGCGGGTCAATCATTTCGCCGTCTTTTTTTACTCCGAAATGAAGGTGCGGCCCTGTGCTGTAGCCTGTATTGCCGGAAAGAGCCACTGTTTCTCCCGCGCGGATAACATCTCCCTCGCTGACAAGAATTTCAGAGCAGTGACAGTAAAGCGTCTCACAGCCGTTTTTGTGAACCATCCAGACGTAGTTGCCCGCTGTTTCATCGTAGCCCGATTTTGTAACAAGACCGTCCCACGCCGCTGAAACCTTAGTGCCTTCACTGACAGCGATATCAACAGCCGAATGGAGCTTGTGTATCCCGCTGAAAGGGTCGCTTCTGTATCCGAAAAGAGATGAAACCTCGCCGTGGGCGGGTATTGTTATGCCGGAGGACTCAGAGAAAATAGACATAACCTGCGCGACGGTTCTTTCCGTTGAATCTTCAGCCGGGCTTTCAGTCTCAACGGCGGCCGTCTTTTCATTTTCTCCGGCTGCGGCGGCTCCGGATTTCTCAACAATTTCGATTGTACCGCCTTCGCCTACCGGCTTCATTACAGATTCCGCCACATCTTTCGCGGAGCTGATAACCTGAGAAACGCTGATATCCTCAGACATCAGACGCATATATTTATCAACAAATCCCTCTGCTGCGCCGAGCCTGCACACAATTGCCGTAAGAACAACTATAAACGCGCACACAAAAAACTGAACAAGAACGATTCTGCTCATACTGTTCTGCCCGCCGCGGCTCTTTTCCGATGATTTCCTGCTGTCTGAACTTTCCATAACTTCACTCCTTTTTTAAATATATATGCCCGATTGCGCCGAAAATTAAAAGAAACAAATAAAAAAATAATAATGCTGTTTTTTTTATTGACAATATGCGGTAAGTTGAGCTATACTTACTGCGTATGTTCGGGCAATCCGGTTAAATCCGGAAGCTCAGATTTTAGGAGGTGCAGCCATTATGGTTAAAGCTATTGTAGGTGCCAACTGGGGCGATGAGGGTAAAGGTAAAATTACCGATATGTTCGCGGATAAAGCGGACATAGTTATCCGCTTTCAGGGTGGTGCCAACGCAGGTCATACAATTATAAATGATTACGGAAAATTCGCGCTTCATCTGCTCCCTTCGGGCGTATGTCACCCCGAGGCGGTCAATATTATAGGCAACGGCGTCGCGCTTGATATTCCGAAGTTTGTTAAAGAGCTTCAGTCTGTTACGGAAAAGGGAGTTCCCGCACCCAAAATTCTTGTTTCAGACAGAGCACAGATTATGATGCCCTATCATGTGCTTCTTGACACATATGAGGAGGAGCGTCTCGCGGACAAGCAGTTCGGTTCAACAAAATCGGGCATAGCGCCCTTCTATTCGGATAAATACGCTAAAATCGGTTTTCAGGTATGCGACCTTTTCTATCCCGAGGATTTGAGAGAGAAGCTTGAAAGCGTATGCGAAATCAAGAATCTTCTTCTGGAGCATATCTATCACAAGCCGCTTATTGATGTTGACGGGCTTTTCAATACCCTCATGGAATACAAAGAGATGATAGCTCCCTATGTTGCCGACACAACAGCGTATATTCACAAGGCAATCAAAGAGGGCAAGGAAATTCTTCTTGAGGGTCAGCTCGGTTCACTTAAAGACCCCGACCACGGAATTTATCCCATGGTTACGTCTTCTTCTACTCTCGCGGGCTACGGTACAGTCGGCGCGGGTATTCCCGTCGGCGCAATCAAAGAAATAGTTGCCGTTACAAAGGCATATTCATCGGCGGTAGGAGCTGGTGAATTCGTAAGTGAGATTTTCGGCGATGAGGCTCAGGAAATGAGAACTCACGGCGGCGACGCGGGCGAATACGGAGCGACAACAGGCAGACCCAGAAGAATGGGCTGGTTCGACTGTGTCGCGACACGCTACGGCATTGAGGTTCAGGGCGCGACTCAGGTTGTTCTGACGGCTCTTGACTGCCTCGATTATCTTGACGAAATCAAGGTCTGCGTAGGCTATGAAATCGACGGTGAGGTTACGAAGAATTTCCCCAACACTCACCTTCTGAAAAAAGCGAAACCTGTTCTTGTTACTCTTCCCGGCTTTAAGCAGAATATCAGAGGAATCAGGGAATTCGATAAGCTCCCGAAAGAAGCTCAGGATTATGTTCTCTTTATCGAAAAAGAACTCGGAACTAAGATTTCCATGGTTTCAAACGGTCCCAAGAGAGAAGAAATTATTTACAGATAATCCGGTTCGGATATTTACAAAAACGGAGAAGCTTTTTCGGCTTCTCCGTCATTTTATTTATAATACGCAATCGCGGGAATGACCTGATTGACAAGCACGCCGTCCGCTCCGGTTGATTCATAAAGCTGATAGTCGCCGTCAACGACTTCGCCGACATCTGTGCTTTTTGCCATTATCCACAGCTCTTTGCCGCTTTTGCGAACAGCTTCGATGTTTTCTTTTGACAGCCATTTCTGCCACAGACGGATATAATCCGCGCCTGCCGCCGCGAATTCGGTTACGCACTCAGCCGAGGGCATGAATCCGAGCACCTTAACGCCGCTGTCATAATTTTTTACTGTTTTTACGTCTTCAACCGCCGTTACACCGAAAACGACCTTTTTGAGAATCCCGTATTCTCTGCACATATCAAGTATGACGTTGAGTCTTTCTCCGCCCTCCTTAATGTGAAAAAGCATATCTTCAATTCCGCAGTCAAGATAATCCCTGAATGAGTGACCGCAGAATGCCGCGTCGTCTGTCCGCCTTAAAGCGAGAAACTGCTGAACCGTCATTTCGCAGACTGGTGTTTCTGTTCCGTAAAGCGATAAAGGAGTCGCGTCGTGAATTACAACGGGTACATTATCCGAGGTGAACCTTATATCGACTTCAACAAGGTCGGTCCCGTGAGCGAGAGAATACCTCGCGCCGTGAATTGTCTGCTGCGGAAAAGCGTCTGTTCCGCATCTGTGAGCGATTATTTTCATGCTGAAACCTCCGTAAACATTTGAGCTGATTATATCATTATATTTAACTGTTTGCAATACCGCGGATAATAAAACCGCCGCGGCTTGACATTTTCGCGGCACGGTAGTAGAATCGGGACAGGTGAACCGGCTGAAATACATAAAGTGATTCAGCACTTTAACGCTTTCCGGTTCATATTCACACTTATCAGATACGGAGGAGGATAAAAATGGGGCAGATTAAAATTGAAAATCTGAGCTTTTCTTATCCTTTGTGCGATAAAAAGGTTATCGACGGTATTTCACTTGATATTAAGGACGGGGAACTGGTTCTGCTCTGCGGCAAAAGCGGATGCGGAAAGACAACTCTTTTAAGGCAGCTGAAAAAAGAGCTTTCCCCGCACGGAGAGAAATCCGGAAAAATTTTTATCTCCGGAAAAAACATTGATGATTTGACCATGCGTGAAAGCGCGGAAAAAATCGGATTTGTTATGCAGAACCCGGAGATGCAGATTGTTACCGACAAGGTGTGGCACGAGCTTGCGTTCGGGCTTGAGAATCTCGGGCTTTCACGCTCCGAAATCCGTCTGCGTACGGCGGAAACGGCATGCTATTTCGGAATAGACAAATGGTTTAACAAAAAGACCTCGGAGCTTTCGGGCGGGCAGAAGCAGATATTGAATTTAGCGTCTGTTACGGCGATGCAGCCGCAGATACTTCTGCTTGATGAACCGACAGCTCAGCTTGACCCCATAGCCGCCGAAAATTTTTTGTTTACAGTCGGGAAAATCAACCGTGAGCTCGGCACAACGGTTATTCTTACGGAACAGCGGCTTGAGGAAGCGTTCGCCTGCGCGGACAGGGTTGTTGTTATGGACAGCGGCAGAATCGTTTTTGACGGCACACCCGAAGAAGCAGGAAGAAGCATCAGCGTTCTGCCTGAGTTTATGCGTTCCGCCGCTCCCGCGGCTGTGAGAATTTTCGGTGAATCCGCAGAGGGAAAATGCCCCGTAACCGTTCGAGAAGGCAGAGCCCTGCTTAAAGAACGGGAGCATGAAAATGAGTTCGTTTTTACAGAAAAATCATTTGAAAAAATCAACGCGGTTGAGCTCAGAGAAATCTGTTTCCGTTATGAAAAAAACGGAAAAGATGTGCTCGGAAATTTATCGCTTGAAATACCGGCGAACAGCTTTTTTACGATTCTCGGCGGCAACGGAGCGGGCAAAACAACGCTTGTTAAAATAATATCTTCAACTGTTTTGCCATACAGCGGAAAAATAAAAATTTTCGGGAAAAATCCGCAAAAAAGCAGCGCGAAAATTGCGGTTCTGCCGCAGGAGGTTCAGGCGATTTTTACCGCGAAAACCGTCAGGCTGGATTTGAAAGAAATTGAAAAAGATGAAAAGAAAATCGCTGAAACCGCAAAGCTCGTCAGAATAGAAAATCTGCTTGATATGCACCCGTTTGATTTAAGCGGAGGAGAACAGCAGAGGGCGGCTCTCGCGAAGGCACTTCTGTGTGAGCCTGAAATTCTTCTGCTTGACGAGCCGACAAAAGGAATGGACGCGGAATTCAAATCCGATTTTGCCGAAATAATCAACTCACTTAAAAAACGGGGCTGCACTGTAATTATGATTTCTCATGATGTGGAATTCTGCGCGAAATACGCCGACCTTTGCGCCATGCTTTTTGACGGGGAAATCGCTTCCGCTTCATCCGCTCACAGATTTTTTAACGAAAACAGATTTTATACAACCGCCGCAGGCAGAATGGCGAGAGGGATAATAGAAAATGCCGTTACAGATGAGGATATACGCTTATGTCTGAAAGAAAAATCTTCTCAATTATAATACTTTGTGTTGTTATACCTGCCGCAGTAACCGCGGGTTGGTTTCTGGCAGGCGTAAAGCAATATTATCTGCTGAGCCTTATGGTGATAGCCGCTTCAATGTTTCCGTTTTTTCTTTCACAGAAAAAGCTTCAGGCGAGGGAGCTGGTAATAACCGCAAGTGTGGTAGCTATTGCCGTTGTTTCAAGGGCGGCGTTTCTGTTTCTGCCTCAGATTAAGCCGATGTGCGCGATTCTTATAATCGCTTCAGTATCATTCGGCGCGGAGTTCGGCTTTGTCAGCGGAGCTTTGTCTATGCTCATTTCAAACTTTATATACGGGCAGGGAATGTGGACTCCGTTTCAGATGACAGGCATGGGCGTCACTGTTTTTGTCTGCGCGCTGATTATCAGGTCTTTCAGAATAAAAAACAGAATAGCCGTCGGAGTTGTCAGCGGAGTGCTGTGCTTTTTGCTCTACGGAATTATTGTGGATTTAAGCTCTGTTTTTATGATGGTGTCGGAGTTCAATATAAAATCCGTTCTGTCAATATATTTATCGGGTGTAACATTCAATCTGATTCACGGCGCGGCAACGGGGATTATCACCGCGCTTGTTCAGCCGCAGATTAACGAAAAGCTGGAAAGAATAAAAATCAAATACGGTGTTTTTGAAAATACTCTGTAAACGCGGTACCGCGCAATTCAGAAAGTACAATCCGCTCCCGTATATTTTCTGAACAAAAATTCCGCCGCGGAACCTGCCTGAGATTCCGCGGCGCTGCATTTATCAGCCGTTTGAGCCGTATTCCGAATTAAGATATCCGTCAGCTTCCTGAGCTTTCTCAGTGAAGCTGTTGTTTTTCCACCAGCTCCAGACCGCGCTTACGGCTGTGAGCATATATGACGCAAAGCATGTGAAAGATTCTTCATCTATTTTTTTGTTGGTTATGCCGAAAATTACCAGTGCCTGATTTATCAGTGACACAAGAAGTACGGCGGTTCTTACCCATGTTTTCTTATCAACACTTTTAAAATTTATTTTATTCATTAAATTTTCCTTTCGACAACTATCTCGTCAATTCTGTGATGAGCGGATTTCACCGAATTTTCAACGCTCACCATTCGCTCCACCAGATTGTTGTGCTTTTCAACCTTTTTCTCAAGCTCTGAAATTCTGTATCCGGTCAGTCTGCCCGAAGCGATAATCCCTCCGAGAGTGCCTATAAGAGTTCCGAAAAAAGATATGAGCGTTACAATGATTTCGTTTTTCATTTATACCTCCGTGCAGTAATCGAGGCATATCCAGCCTGAGGGTGTTTTGCCCCAGCTGCCGTTCGCAATCTGCGAAACCGTGCAGACCACGCCTTTAACATAGCCGTTGCATTTGTAACCGCACAAGGCCGTTATCTGCTTACGGGCGTTTTCAGTGAATTCGCCGAAGGTTTTAACGCGGTACGAGGTTGACGCGCCCGTTCTGACATTCAGAACCGCGGTGTTCACCTTATAATTACCCGTTTTTCTGCTCTGCGGAGCTTTGTAGCTTTTTGAGAAAATCTCCGGATCTTCGTATAAATCAGTTTTCAAATCCTTAACGCCTAAATGAAGGTGTATTCCCGTAGCTTTGCCGGTCATGCCTGTTGTGCCGAGCTTAGTGCCTTTTTTAACGGTCTGACCGTTCTTTACCGCTATGCTGTCAAGATGATAGTGCAGAAACTTTTTGCCGATTCGCGGGTAGCTTACCCAGACATATTTCGCGCCGTCGGAAGCTGTTCCGCATGAAATTACAGTGCCGTTTTCAATCGCGTACTGCGGGAGCTTCCGGCTGTTGGTGCCGTAATCCGTTCCGCTGTGAAAAGACGATGTGCTTCCGGCTGAGGTTGAAATTATATTTCGTTTTCCGTAAGGCGATGTTATGTAATGCTTCTGGTTGTTGAATATCAGATTGCTGACAACGCTCAATCCTCATCGCCTCCCTCATTGATTTTTACATAATCGGCAAGGGCAAGCGGTATCGTTTCGGTTTCGTTAGCGCCTGTGATAATTTTAATCCCCAAAAAATTTGTCGAAAGAACCGTTCCTGTTGCACCGATTCCGGTAACTCCGATTTTGAGAAGTCCGGCTTTACGCATGACCTCATCTGGAATAACATATTTATTATCCGTAATAAAATCCGTAAATTCCTCAATTTCCGCTGTTGAAAAAACAATTGATTTCGTGAAGCCGTTCCACTGCGAATCAAACGTAAAAACACATCTGTCGCCGCCGAAGCTTCCGCTTGTAAGAACGGGGTTTCCCGTTACCGCCATGTTTCTTCCGTTAACGGTGAATTGTATTTCATTCATCTGCATTCCTCTTTTCTGTAATAATTCTGAAGTTTGTAGGCAGTTTCCATTAAATCCCTTTTCTGACTGTAAAAAACAAGCCTTTTCTGTTTTAAAAGCAGACATTTTTTATAGTCTCTTTTTTTGCTTGCCTCTTTAAGGTCATGAGAGCATTTTTTAATAAGGATGTCCATATTTTTTGCCGCGTCAAAATATTCAAGACTTAATTCAGTTAATGTTTTACCCATTTTATTTCTCCGTTTCCGTTATTTAATATAACAATGATTTTTGCGCCGAAAGCTCCGCTTAAAGTCTTAAGCTCGCTTAGAGTCGGTTCGATTTTTAATTTTTCTTTTTCTATCAGTTCCTTTTCGCTTATTCCCAAAGCCGAAGCCGCAAGCGGAACCTCGGCACCGAAGGTCAGGCGTATATTTTTAAGCGTTTCGTTAAAGTCCCACGGAAGAGTATTTTCGGCTCTCAGCACGGAACGGGCTTCGTTTATTACCGCCGGCATAACGTCAGATGACGGCATATCGCGTAAATATGTAATCAGCGGTTCGAGGTAGTCTTTAAGAATTTCCTGCGCCTTTGTACGTGCGGAATACACAGATCTCAGTGAAACGCCGAGCCTTTTCGCGGTATCGTCAGGTGGTACATCGTTAAACCAGAAATCTTTCAGGGTCTGTTTCTGAATTTCGGTCAGCTTTGTTTCGATAATATTACTGAGCAGTCCGGAAATGCGTACCGTTCTGACGCGGTTTACATATGAATCAATGCTTTCAAGGCTTTCCTGAGCGTCAAGACCGAGTTTCCTCATTTCTCTCAGCGCGAGCTGTGCCTCATCAAGCAAAATGCTGTTGTCTGTAATTGTGGTCACTTCTTACCTCCTGTTCTTATTAAGTGTGTTTGAATAGCACATCTATTATTATAAGAACAAATGTTCGAATTGTCAATAGTTTTTCTATTATTTTAATGTCAATCTATTGACTTTTTTCAGGTAATACCTCATAATTACATAAAGTTGTATTTTGGGGGTCGTGCATATGAACAGGATAAAATCTCTCAGGATTGAAAAAAATCTCACACAGTCTCAGCTGGCAGAGCTGTGCGGAGTTCATCAGACCGCGGTCAGTCAGTGGGAAAAGAACCGCACTCAGCCCGACGCCGATTCTCTTAAAATACTTTCAGAGGTGCTTGACGCTTCAATAGACGTTATCCTCGGCAACGCTCAGGCATCTTCAAAGGGAGTTAAAATTCCGGTTTTGGGATATGTCAGAGCGGGAATGCCTGTTGAGGCTGTTGAAGAAATTCTGGATTATGAAGAGATTCCGCCGAATCTCGCGGCAACGGGTGAGTTTTTCGCGCTTTATATAAGAGGCAACAGCATGGAGCCGAAAATATGCGACGGCGATGTTGTAATTGTCAGAAAACAGCCTGATATTAACAGCGGAGACATCGCGGTTGTTCTTGTAAATTCAATGGACGCAACGGTTAAAAAGGTAGTAAAAAGAGGAACTGGAATTTCACTTGTACCGTTTAATCCTGACTATTCTGTTATGGAATTTTCAGCTGAGGATATTTCAAGGCTTCCGGTTTCAATCATAGGAAAAGTTGTGGAAATGAGAAGAAAATTCTGATTTTGTTTATTAAATGTTAATTATTTCTCACTTGTTTTTTTATAATTAATGTGCAATAATTATACTATACAGTATCAGGGGGAATTTAAATGAATTCAGTGTGCGCAGTTATTCTTGCCGCGGGCGAGGGAACGCGGATGAAATCAGGAAAGCCGAAGGTAATGGCTCAGGTTCTTTTCAAGCCCATGATTGACTGGGTTGCTTCCGCCGCCGAGGCGGGCGGAGTCAGAGATATCTGTGTTGTTAAGGGCTATAAAAGTGAAATACTCGAGGAACATCTTAACGGAAGATATAAAACAGTGCTTCAGGTACAGCGACTCGGCACCGGTCACGCGGTAATGCAGGCTGAGGATTTTATTTCGGAACACATTGACGGAGACGTTCTCATTCTCAACGGCGACGCTCCGCTTATGGATTCAAAAACTATCGGTGACGCTCTGAAATTTCATAGAGAAAACGGCAACAGCGCGACTGTTATTTCCGCGAGAGTCAAAGATCCGTTCGGCTACGGCAGAATCCAGCGCGATGAAAGCGGACTTCTTGAATGTATCGTTGAGCAGAAGGAAGCCACTGAGGAGCAGAAAAAAATTGATGAGGTTAACTCGGGCGCGTTCTGGTTCGGAGCGGAAGCTCTTTTATCGGCACTGAAAACTCTGAGTGAAAACCACACAGATGAGAGCAAGGAATATTATCTTACGGATGCCATTGAAATTATTCTTTCAAAAGGCGGTAAGGCCGCGGCGTTTATTGCGGAAACCTCAGATGTTGTTCTCGGCGCGAATGACAGGGCGCAGCTTTATGAGCTTAACGAAATCGCAAGAAAGCAGATTCTTTTTAAGCATATGAAAAACGGCGTATCAATCCCGTGCATTGACGGCGTTATGATAAGCCCCGACGCTGAAATCGGCGCGGATACACAGATTCTTCCGGGTACAATAATCAAAGGCAGAACCGTTATCGGCAGTGAATGTGAAATCGGTCCCGACAGTCTCATTGAAAATTCGGTTATCGGTGACGGCGTTGAGCTTAACAGCACGCAGGTTTATTCATCGGAAATAAAGGCGGGCGCGCATATAGGCCCGTTTGTAAGAATACGCCCCGACTGTACCGTGGGCGAAAACGTAAGAGTCGGCAATTTTGTTGAGCTGAAAAACGCGAGAATAGGTGAGAAAACGTCTGTTTCCCATCTTTCGTATATCGGTGATGCGGAATTCGGCAGAAACATCAATGTCGGCTGCGGCTGCGCGACGGTTAATTTCAACGGCAGAGATAAAAACAAAACTGTTGTGGGCGATAACGCTTTTATCGGGTGCAGCACATATCTTGTCGCTCCCGTCGAGGTCGGAGATAACGCGTTTACGGCGGCAGGTTCTGTAATAACCGAGAATGTACCTGCTGACTCCCTTGCTATAGCGCGGGCGCGGCAGGTTATAAAAGATGACTGGGTCAACAGGGTAAAGCCATACAGATGGCAGAAGAAGGAGGAAAAATAAATGAGAAACAACATCAAAAGAGCAGTCTGCATCATCACGGCGTTTGTCGCTTTTATGTCAATGTGGGGCTGCACTGTCAAGTCAGGCAAAACGGGTAAAGATTCAAAAGAAGGCGGTCAGTTAATTGATTACAGTGAACTTGCGACAGTCAACGGTACGGCCGCGGTTACATATAAATATACTGATGCCGATGGTAAGGAGCAGACGGAAAAGGTCGATATTGATATGGATATCGCCGATCATGTTGAGCTGGTCAGTACACGGGACATTACAAGCGACAGATTCCTTAACGGCATTGCTCAGAAGGGATATCAGATGAACGAGAGCAAGGCGAAGGAAGTCGCGTCAAATCCGAATGATTACCATGAATTCCAGTTTGTTGAGTATGTTCAGAACAGTTCAGACAAAACTATGGCATACAAAAGTGTAAGAGTTCCCGAAAACGGCAAAAACGGCATCTGGATTAATACCGCTCTTGACGCTGAATTTACAATGATTCCGGGAGGAGTTACGCCTGTTTATGTTTACGGCATAGCGGATATGAAGAAGTACGACAAGGAATCACTCGAAAAAGAGTTCAAAAATATAAAAATCCAGCTTGAATATGTTCTTACCGACAGTGCTCAGGATGATATAGACTGGGAAACGGCTGATGTAAAAACAATAGATATTCATTAAGGCAGTACCGTACAATCAGAGGTCAAAATGTTTTTCAAGAAAAAAGAATTTTATGATTCTTCCGCTCCGGAGTTTCTCATCGCGGGGCTCGGCAATCCCGGTGATAAATATGAGTTTACCCGCCACAACGCAGGCTTTCTCACGCTTGACCGTCTTTGCACAGAGGAAGATTTCAGAATTAACAAAATCAAATTCAAATCGGTTACGGGAGAGGTCAGGCTCTCCGGTCACAGATGCATAGTGATTAAGCCGCAGACGTTTATGAATAACAGCGGTGAAGCCGTGCGTGATGTATGCTCTTTCTATAAGATTCCGCCGGAAAAAGTGATTATTGTTTTTGATGATATTTCGCTTCCCTGCGGCAGACTGAGAATCCGCCGAAAAGGTTCTGACGGAGGGCATAACGGTATAAAAAGCATTATATATCACCTTAACAGTGATAATTTCCCGCGTGTCAAGGTGGGAGTGGGCGCGAAGCCTCACCCCGATTATGATTTGGCGGACTGGGTTCTTTCCACGTTTAAAAAAGACGAAATGGAGCAGTTCAAATCCGCTGTGGGCGATGCCTGCGAAGCGATAAAGCTTATTGTCGGCGGAAAAACCGATGAAGCAATGAATAAATTCAATTAAGGCGGCACTGCGTAATTAAGGTTTGCGGATTGCCTGAAAAAACGGCTCGGCAAAGACCGCTTTGCTGAACCGTTTTCGCTATATTACATTCCCAGTGTGTTTGAAATCGAGTCAATGAAATTGCCCGCGTTTTTTGCGGCCTTGTTCATCATTTTGCGGTATTTTTTGCTCGAAGAGCCCATCATAATGCTGCCGATTGCCGCTGTGGCTCCTCCCGCAAGCATACCGAAGCCTACGGTTTTCATAACCGCCGTTGTTTTTTTCTGCATAACTTATACCTCCATTATCTTTTTTATTATTATCGGAAAGAATGCACGGAATATACTATAAAAATGAAAGAAGAAATAAAATGTCTGTCTTGAATATTGTATTGGTCGAGCCTGAAATTCCTCAGAACACAGGCAATATAGCGAGAACCTGCGCGGCGACCGGGGCGAGGCTTCATATAGTCGAACCAATGGGCTTTAAAATTGACGATAAAAAATTAAAACGTGCCGGACTTGACTACTGGCATCTTCTGGATATTACATACTATAAAAACCTTGATGATTTTTTTGAGAAAAATCAGAACGGCAGTTATTATTATTTTACAACCAAGGCGCTGAACAGATACTCTGACGTGAAATATGAGGATAATTCATATCTTTTTTTCGGCAAAGAGACAAAAGGTCTGCCGGAAGACCTGCTTTACCGCAACAGGGAAAAGTGCGTCAGAATTCCCATGATAAACAATTCGGCGGCAAGAAGCCTCAATCTTTCAAATTCCGTTGCGATAGCGGTGTATGAGACCCTGAGGCAATGGGACTTTCCGGAGCTGCTGTGCCACGGCAGGCTTACAAAATATGACTGGAACGAATAAAACCGGTGCCGTTGATTTTATAACCGGATTATGCTATACTGCTGACCAGGCCGTGAATGCGGCAGAATATTGAGGTGATATAAATGAAAATCAGGGAACTTGTTTCCATTTTGAAGGGCGAAATTATTTACGGTGAGGATTTTATTGATAATGAAATCTTCAGTGCGTGCGGCAGTGACATGATGAGCGATGTGCTTGCGTTCGTCAAGGAACAGGCGGTTATGCTTACAGGGCTTGTTAACCCTCAGGTAGTGCGCACAGCTGAAATGATGGATATGAAATGCATAGTATTTGTCAGAGGCAAAAGACCCGATATGGGTATGATTGATTTAGCCAGGGAAAGAGATATCGTGCTTGTCTGCACAAAGCTTGAAATGTTTACCGCCTGCGGAAAGCTTTATGAAAACGGACTGAGAGGAGCGAGCGGAAAATAATGGATAACATCAGACTTCGCTACGAAGTAATACAGGACGATTTTTCGTGTGCGGGTGAAGCTTCGGGGAAAATAAAGCGTGCGCTTAAAGATCTCGGCCTTGACGCCGCAACCGTCAGGAATGTCGCGATTGCCGTTTACGAGGGCGAAATAAACATGGTTATTCACGCTGACGGAGGATACATAGAAGCGGAAATAGAGCCGGAAAAAATTACGGTTACTCTCAAAGATGCGGGACCCGGAATCCCGGATGTTGAAAAAGCGATGCAGGAGGGATTTTCAACCGCGCCCGAGAATGTGAGAGCGTTGGGCTTCGGTGCGGGAATGGGTCTTCCGAATATAAAAAAATATTCTGATGAGATGAATATTGAAACGGAAATCGGAGTAGGAACAACTATAACTCTCGGATTCAACATATAATTCAGTATAAAACTGAAATTTGCCGAAAGGAGCTTATGTATGGATAACTACATATTTCATTCAGTAAGAATGGATGAAGATAAATGTGTCGGCTGCATGAACTGCATCAAACGCTGCCCCACAGAGGCTATCCGCGTAAGAAACGGAAAGGCCAATATAATAAAAGAAAAATGTATCGACTGCGGCAAATGTATCGCGGTCTGCCCTCATCACGCGAAATACGCGGACAGAGACAGACTTCAGGATATTATTAATTTTAAATATAACATTGCGCTTCCCGCGCCGTCACTCTACGGTCAGTTCAGGAATCTTGAAGATGTGAATTATATACTTGCCGGGCTTATTAATATGGGCTTTGACGAGGTGTTTGAGGTTTCGCGCGCGGCGGAAATCGTTTCGCAGGTTACACGTGAAATAATAAAAAACAGAAAATCCGACAAACCGCTGATATCTTCCGCCTGCCCTGCCGTCTGCAGACTTATCAGGGTTAGCTATCCGTCACTGCTGGATCAGCTTCTGGAGCTTAACGCTCCTATGGAAATCGCGGCTATGACGGCGCGCAGGGACGCTGTCAGAAAAACAGGGCTGAAGCCTGAGGAAATCGGTGTTTTCTTTATTACACCGTGTCCGGCGAAAATCACTTCAATTAAGAAGTCTCTTTCCATAGAAAAGCCTATTATTGACGGAGCTATAGCTATTAAGGATATTTACCCTGTACTTCTTCAGCAGATGAACGACATTGCTAAGAGCGGTAAAGATATTGAAGATTTTCAGCGTTCCGGCAGAATCGGTGTCAGCTGGGCTTCAAGCGGAGGTGAGAGCGCGGCTCTGCTTTGTGACCATTATCTTGCGGCTGACGGAATTGAAAATGTAAAAAATATCCTTGATGAAATAGAAAACGACCAGCTTGACGGTATGGAATTTGTTGAGCTTAACGCCTGCACCTGCGGCTGCGTCGGCGGAATCCTGAACGTGGAAAATCCGTTTATAGCGAAACGCCGTCTGCATACACTCAGAAAATACCTTCCCGTTTCGGGTGAGCGTTACACCGACGAGCAGAAAGAAGAAGATTCCGATATCCTTTTCTGGCAGATAAAGCCGGAGCCTACAAATATAATGCGCCTTGCGGATAATTTTAAAGACGCCATGCGTATCATGGGTGAAATAAATGATTTAAATAAAAAGCTTCCGAAGCTTGACTGCGGAACCTGCGGCGCGCCTTCGTGCAAAGCGCTTGCGGAGGATATCGCAAGAGGCTTCGCGGATATTCATGACTGTATGTTCTACACCAGAAATGAATATGAAAAATCCAAAGACCCGCACGCGGAAATGCTCAGAGAAATTCTTCCCGCGTCATTCAGATCTCATAAGGAGAATAAAAAATGATAACAGTTAAAGATGTCTGCGAAAAAAACTCAATGAAAGTTCTTTGTGAAGGAGACAGCTTTGAAAGAGAAATCACCGGCTGCTACTGCGGCGACCTTTTAAGCTGGGTTATGTCAAGAGCGCAGGCGGGCGACGCGTGGCTGACCGTTATGGGAAACGTGAACGCCGTCGGAGTCGCGGCTCTGGCTGATACGGCGTGCATAATTCTTACCGAGAATGCCGCTTTTGACGAAAACGCGCTTCTGCGTGCTCAG
>JAZLLB010000171.1:0-7091 GCA_045597925.1 Acutalibacteraceae bacterium | reverse complement strand
TCTTCATTTTTTTCAACACTGAAATATTCAACTGTCCTCACCGTATCCTCCACGGTGCTTTTTGAAGCGCAGAACGCTGAAAAGTCATGTTTTCCGCGAAAATATTCAGCCTGCTTATTGAGCATATCAGCGTCAATTTCTCTTTTATAATGCAGATATCTGCCCTCACAAAACGGATTTCTCTGCGGAGAATTCCACACTTTATAAACATATTCCTTGCCCTTGCAGTCATATCTCGCATGAAAATCAGGCGGTACCTCCCGGCAGCTTTTAACAGCGATATCATCAGGCAGTACAGCGTTCATAGCTCCGATAAATCTGAACTGATTTATCTCTTTTTCAGTCCGCATATTAAAGCAGAATTCATTTGCGTGAACCCCGGCGTCAGTGCGGCTGCACCCGATAATATTTTCTCTCCTGCCGAGAATTTTTTCAATTCCGTCCTGCACCGTCTGCTGAACGGTTATTCCGTTGGGCTGAACCTGCCAGCCGTGGTATTCAGTTCCGTCGTAAGCAATGGCAACAAGAAAATTTTTCAACATATCACCTTTAAATTACCGTTTTAAAATACATATTGCAGAGCACAATGCCCGCGATTATCAACGCAATAATGAGAAAAGCGGCAAAATCCTTAACGCTGAGCTTCATTTTTTTCATTCTCGTTCTGCCCTTGCCGTCAACATAACAGCGGCACTCCATAGCGTCAGCCAGCTCAAACGCGTGTTTTATTGATGACACAAACAGCGGCACAATCACGGGAACAAGCGCTTTAACCTTTTCTTTTATTCCGCCTGTTTCAAAATCGGCTCCCCTCGCCTTCTGAGCGTTTGTGATTCTGTCAATCTCATCAACAAGAACCGGAATAAACCTGAGAGCCAGAGTCATCATCATCGTAAGCGTATGAACGGGAACCTTTATTTTTTTCAGCGGTGAAAGCAGACTTTCAATAGCGTCCGTCATCACCGTAGGTGTGGTGGTATAAGTAAGAAGTGAGCTGATAATAACAAGGCAGATTATTCTGACAACCATGAAAGCGGCGGTATACAGACCCTTTGAGGTTATATGCAGAAAGCGCCATTCAAAAAATGTTGTTCCGCCGTTTATATAAAAAACATTGAGTATCGCGGTAAAAGCAACAATTATCGCCAGCGGCTTCACACTTTTGAGCACCATTTTAACAGGTACTTTTGACAAAAGTATTAACGAAAAGGTTGTAATTACAATAACCGCTAATGAAACAAGACTTTTGCAAAGGAAAATTCCGACAATCAGCGCAAAAGTAAGAACGATTTTCATTCTCGCGTCCATTCTGTGAACAACCGAATTTCCCGGGAAATACTGCCCGATTGTAATATCCTTTATCATTCCGCTCCGCCTCCTCTCCCGAGAAGACGTGCTATATCTTCAACTCCCCTGTCAACGGTAAAAACACCGTCAGACACAGGAAGACCTTTTTCTTTCAGTATTGAAAAAATTCTTGAAATCTGCGGAATATTAAGCCCCATTTCGGAAAGCTCCCGCGATTTTGCGAACACCCTGTCTGTTTCGTCATACATTGCGACCTTGCCTTTATTCATAACAAGAACTTTTTTAGCAATTTTAGCTATATCCTCCATGCTGTGAGAAACGAGTATAACCGTACAGCCCGTCTGCCGCCTGTAATTTTCAGCCATAGAGAGTACCGTATCTCTGCCCTTAGGGTCAAGACCCGCCGTAGGCTCGTCTAAAATAAGCACCTCCGGCTGCATCGCCATAACTCCGGCAATCGCGGCGCGGCGTTTCTCGCCGCCCGAAAGCTCAAACGGGGACTTTTTCAGATGCTCTGGGCGAAGTCCCACAAAAGAAGCGGCAGACACAACACGCTTTCGGATTTCATCATCGTTCAGCTTCATATTTTTAGGTCCGTACGCGATATCCTTTTCAACGGTTTCCTCAAAAAGCTGATATTCGGGGTACTGAAAACAAAGACCGACTTTAAATCTTGCGGCACGGGTGGATTTTTTATCTGCCCATATGCTTTTGCCGTCAATAATCACATCACCTGAGCTTGGCTTCAAAAGACCGTTAAGATGCTGAACAAGCGTACTTTTGCCCGAGCCTGTGTGACCGATAAGACCTATAAAATCGCCTTTTTCGATATCGAATGACACATTGTCAACAGCTGTTGTTTCGTGCGGCAGACCTTCATTATATTTATGTGTAAGATTCTTAACTGAAATTACCGCCGGCATCACACCACCCCTGTCAAACGAAGAACGGCGTCCGCACATTCATTTTCGTCAAGAACGCTGTAATCTATTTTATATCCGAGTTTATTTAATCTGTAAGCAAGCTCCGTTGCCTGCGGAACGTCAAGACCGAGGGACTTCACAAGCTCAACCTTTTTGAAAACATCACAGGGCGTACCGTCAATTACAATCTGACCGCTGTTCATAACAACAACCCTGTCAGCCCTGACAGCCTCATCCATATAATGAGTTATAAGAATGACGGTAACACCCATTTTTTCACGGAGCATTTTTATTGTATCCATAACCTCTGCTCTGCCGCGGGGGTCAAGCATGGCTGTCGGCTCGTCCATAACAATACATTCAGTCTGCATCGCGATTGCCCCCGCAATTGCTACACGCTGTTTCTGACCGCCCGATAGCTTATGAGGTTCACGGTCTTTAAACTCGTACATCCCAACCGCTTTAAGGGCCTCATCAACTCTTTTTCTGATTTCGGCGGGTTCAACGCCCAGATTCTCGGGACCGAACGCGACATCGTCTTCCACAATCGTGGCGACAAGCTGATTATCGGGATTCTGAAAAACCATGCCGACTTTTTTTCTTATATCAATAATTCTTTTTTCTTCTCCGGTAGAAATTCCGTCAACAGTCACCTCTCCCTCATCTGGAAGAAGCAGACCGTTAATCATTTTGGCGGCAGTCGATTTTCCGCTGCCGTTGTGACCTAAAACAGCGATAAACTGACCTTTCGGAATTTCAAAGGAAATATTTTTCAAAGCAGGCTTGATTTTCTGCCCTGTTTCATCGTCAACCGTATATGAAAAGGTGACATTATTAAATTTTATAAATGAATCGCTCATAATGTCTCCTTTTTATAGTCGGGATAACTGTTATCTGATTCGGTACTCGGTGCTCGAGCTCAAACTAAAATATTGTTTTTCTCTCGGCAACGTTCTATCAAATCTTTCTCTTACGAGTGAGAGTATTTTCAGATGGATGCCTTAATCCTTTAACCATAATGCGGAAGCTCCGCAGGGAAGATTCATACCTGTATTTTTAACAGGGATACCGATTTCATCGCATGTCAGTCTGCCGCCGTAAGACGGTGAAACAACACTGCCTAATATGTACTCCATAACAGACGGTGAAAGCCCTGTTGTATATGAATTGACAAGCACCATAAGCGGATTGTCCGACAGTACCTCTTTGCATATTTCAACAAAGGAATGAACCTCGTTTTCGAGCTTCCAGACTTCACCGCCGGGTCCCCTGCCGTAAGACGGAGGATCCATAATTATAATATCGTATCTATTGCCTCTGCGAATTTCTCTGTTGACAAACTTAATACAGTCGTCAACAATCCAGCGGACAGGCCTATCCGCAACGCCCGAAGTCACGGCGTTTTCCTTTGCCCACGAAACCATACCCTTTGAAGCGTCAACATGAACAACCTCCGCGCCTGCTTTCAAAGCTACAACAGTGGCACAGCCCGTATACGCGAAAAGGTTCAGAACCTTTACAGGTCTTCCCGCGTTTTTAATTATATCCGACATAAAATCCCAGTTGACCGCCTGCTCGGGAAAAATCCCCGTATGCTTAAAACCCATGGGCTTTACGTTGAAAGTAAGAGATTTGTATTTTATCTGCCATGAATCCGGGATTTTTTTATAAATTTCCCACTTGCCTCCGCCCGAGCTTGAGCGGAGATACCTTGCGTGGGCATTTTTCCATAAAGGGTGCTTTTTCGGCGTTTTCCATATAACCTGCGGATCGGGTCTGATAAGAATTACATCGCCCCAACGCTCAAGACGTTCACCGCCGGAACAGTCAATAAGCTCATAATCCTCCCAATCGCAGGCACTGCGCATAAAATACACCCTTTCGTATCAATAAATTATATAAGTCTTTCCTTAACAACTTCCGCGATTTCTTCAGCGAGACGCTGAATCTGCTCTTCATTTTTACCCTCAAGCATTACTCTTACGAGCGGCTCTGTGCCTGAAACACGCACAAGGACTCTGCCGCTGCCGCCAAGCTCTTTTTCCGCGCTGGCAACAGCCTTTTTGATTTCCTCATCCTTATCATAACGTGCTTTGCCCATCTGCGAAACCTTGACATTTATAAGCACCTGAGGATAAACCTCCATCTGCGCGGCAAGCTCTGAGAGCTTTTTACCTGTTCTCTTCATAACAGAAAGCAGCTGAATAGCCGTAAGCTGACCGTCACCTGTTGAAGCGTAATCGTAAAAAATAACGTGGCCTGACTGCTCACCGCCGATTTTATAGCCGTTCGCCTTCATGTTTTCAAGAACGTATCTGTCGCCGACCTTTGTCTTTTCGCACTTAATGTCGTGCTCCTCACAGAATTTGAAGAAACCCATATTGCTCATTACCGTAACAACAGCGGTATCTTTTGTGAGGATTCCTCTCTCTTTCATGTCAGCAGCGCAGATTGCGATAATCTTGTCACCGTCCACAATCTGACCGTTTTCATCAACAGCCAGCATTCTGTCGGCATCGCCGTCAAAGGCAAAGCCTATGTCGCACCTATGCTCAAGCACAAGATGCTGAAGACCCTCAAGATGAGTTGAGCCGCATTTACGGTTGATATTAACACCGTTGGGAATTGACGATTTAATGTGAATATCAGCGCCTAAATCGGTAAAAAGCTCAGGAGCTGTAACACATGAAGCACCGTTCGCGCAGTCAAGAGCGACCTTGTATTCCTCAAATGTGCAGTCAACCGTCTTTTCAAGATGGCGTATATAATCGAAAATCGGCATTTCGGATGTGCGGATTCTGCCCACATCAGCACCGATTTTAACAGGTGGAACGGTTGTTCCGTCAAGAATTATTTCTTCTATTTTCTCTTCAAGCTCATCTGGCAGCTTAAATCCGTCTTTCTGAAAAATTTTAATTCCGTTGTATTCGCAGGGGTTATGAGAAGCCGTAATCATAACAGCCGCGTCATAATTGTATTTTTTAACAAGGTACGCAACCGCGGGAGTGGGAAGAACACCCAGATGCATAACATCCGCGCCCACAGAACAAAGTCCCGCTGTAATTGAGGCGCAAAGCATATTTGACGAGATTCTTGTATCCATGCCGATCATAACCTTGGGACGTTTGATTTTTTCATCAATAAGCACCATTGCCGCGGCTCTGCCTATCTGCATGGCAAGCTCACAGGTAAGCTCTGAATTTGCGATTCCTCTCGCGCCGTCAGTTCCGAATAATCTGCCCATAAAAATACCTCCGAATTACTTAGTTTAAAAATTGAAAAACTTTTAAAATAACTGCTGCTGACCCGGCATGGCATATCCCATATGCCGGTAGCCCGCAGGGGTAACACATCTTCCTCTCGGTGTTCTCGAAAGGAAGCCTATCTGCATAAGATAAGGCTCATAAACATCTTCAATGGTGACAGATTCCTCACCTATCGCGGCGGCGATTGTTTCAAGCCCCACGGGGCCGCCGTTATAGTTCTTTATCATACAGGTAAGAAGCATTCTGTCTATCGAGTCAAGACCGAGAGAGTCAATTTCCATTTTTTCAAGTGCCATATTCGCCGTGGCATCGGTGATTATCCCGTTGCCCAGAACCTGAGCGAAGTCCCTTGAACGCTTTAAAAGCCTGTTGGCGATTCTGGGAGTTCCTCTTGAACGTGAAGCGATTTCCATAGCTCCGTGTTCATCTGTTTCAACGCCTAAAATTCCTGCGCTGCGCTTTACGATTTTCGCAAGCTCCTCGGGGGTGTATAACTCAAGACGGAGCACAACGCCGAAACGGTCACGAAGCGGAGCGGAAAGCTGACCTGCTCTTGTAGTCGCGCCAACAAGGGTGAAATGCGGAAGGTCGATTCTGATGCTTCTCGCCGAAGGGCCCTGACCGATAATAATATCAAGAGCGTTATCCTCCATAGCGGGATAGAGAATTTCTTCAACCTGCCTGTTCATACGGTGAATTTCATCAATGAAAAGCACGTCGCCCTCATTGAGATTTGTAAGAAGTGCCGCTAAATCCTTAGGCTTTTCAATCGCGGGACCTGACGTAAGACGGAAATTAACTCCCATTTCGTTGGCGATAATACCGGCAAGCGTAGTTTTGCCCAGACCGGGAGGGCCGTAAAGCAGAACGTGGTCGAGGGATTCGCCTCTGTTTCTGGCGGCTTCTATATAAACCGATAAATTTTCCTTAACCTTTTCCTGACCGATATAATCGGCAAGAGTGTGAGGGCGAAGCTGTAATTCAATATCAGAATCTGCGGCTCCGGAAAACTCGGGGGCTACAATTCGGCTTTCGTAATCGGATTCCATTTATCTTACGCTCCTCTTTATATAAGTGATTTTAAAGCAAGTCTTATAAGCTCCTCGGCAGGCAGATTTTTATCGAGCTTTCCGATTGCCCCAGCCGCCTCGGAACGGCTGTATCCGAGCATTACGAGAGCTTCAACAGCCTCTGAGCAGTTGCCCGCCGCCACGGGTGCGGCAAACATACCCGAAGTATCCGTATTCCCCGAAGCGATGCTTTTTGAAATCTTATCTTTTAATTCGAGCACCACTCTCTGAGCGAGCTTAGGACCCACGCCCTGAGCCTGCGTAATTGATTTCACATCACCGGAAGCAACGCACAGCACCAGCTTGTCGGGTGAAAGCTGCGAAAGAATCGCCAGTGCCGCCTTGGGTCCTACTCCCGAAACGGTAAGCAGCAATTTACAGCTTTCATGCTCCTGCTGAGTGTAGAAGCCGAAAAGCTCCATGGCGTCCTCACGCACATTCAGATAAGTAAAAAGCGTGGCGTGATCGCCTGTTCTGCCGATTTTTGAGAGAGTATTTAATGTTGTCATACAGCGGAAAGCTAT
>JAZLLB010000170.1:0-5309 GCA_045597925.1 Acutalibacteraceae bacterium | reverse complement strand
TACCATTTAGTTCCTTCTTTTTTAGGAAAAATGGGTCACATCTATTTACAACGCAGAAATCGACGTTTAAAACTTTCTATGCACTATTGACAAATATTATTTTTATATTATAATATTCATAATTATAATTATGCGGTGTTGCCGTGAAAACAGATGTGTAAAATATGAGCGGGATGAAAAAATATTCCGGGAAATATGAGGTTGGGTTATAGTAAAAGCTACAATGCCGGGCATTTAAAATCAGCAATCTGCCAATTTGTGCAAAGTTAATTATAAGAAAGTTGACAAAAATAAATATTATGTCATATGTCCTTTCGGCGTTGTCGATGAGGATAATTGAAAACAGTGATTTATAATTTACAGGTGATGATTTTATGAAAAAAGCGTTATCTTTTGTTCTTGTGTTTATGCTTGTTTTTTCGGCTGTTGTGCCGTCATTTGCGGTGACGGGCTTCGGTGCGTTCAGTATTGAAATTGATGACGGAGATCATATTAACGCTCAGCTGTCAGCGGAATCAATGCTGCTCGACAATGAGTTTGAGAATTACTCCGCTCTTAAAAGCTACCTTACCCAAAAGCTGAAATCAAGTGAAACTGAGATTGATGTATCATCGTTTAATATATCGGCAAGCGATATAACGCCTTTGAGAGCCTGCATATACTATGATATAGTCGACGCTTTTCACGTGAAAAGTTTTTCTTATTACAGAAACGTAAATACAGGAAAAGTAACAAGGCTGGTTATGAAATATTATCTCACCAAAGAAGAGTATGAAGCGCAGCTCGAAATATGTGACAATACTGCTGAAAGTCTTATAGCCGACATAAAAAACAACTCCGCTCTTTCACAGGCTGAAAAGGCTCTTCTTGTGCATGACAGACTTATTCAGTGGTGCGAATATGATTATCAGAATTACCTTAACGGAACGATTGCGGATTGCTCATATGACATCAGCGGCGTATTTGTTAAAGGATGCGCTGTGTGCGCGGGTTATTCTCATGCATATAAATATATGCTTGAGAAAATGGGCATGACGTGTTATCTCTGCGACTCGGAGGCATTGAACCATGAATGGAATATTGTTGAAATTGACGGACAGAGATACCATGTTGATACCACATGGGACGACCCTGTCTGGGATATGTACGGCAGAGTAAGTCATAATAATTTCCTGCGTTCAACAAACGGAATCATCAGCACCGGTCATAACACGGCGGATTTTAATACTTCGCCTGTCAGTACTGTATATGATGCCTATTACTGGCAGAATTCAAACGCTGAATTTCAGTATAAAAACGGAGCGTTCTATTATTTTGACACATCGGCAAAGCAGCTTAAGAAGATAAAGGACGGTGTCACCTCGACACTTCTTACTGTAAATAATAAATGGATGGCTTCATCATCGAGCTATTATTCGGGTAATTATGTAAGGCTTGACAGCGATAATTACGGTGATTACCTTTTTTATTCAACACCCGAATCTATTTATAAATACAGTATTGATACAGGTACGTCTACGGTTGTCTATACCCCGAGCAAGCCCGGCAGTTATTACTGGATTTACGGTTTCAAGGCACAGGATAATTATTTTTATTTAAACCTTTTCAACTCTCCCAATTTTAATGCCAATACTTATAAAAACAATGTAAAATACAAATATCAGGATGACATTGCCGTTTCACATACCGTAACATATGATTATTCCGAAAACGGCGGAAGCCGCGCGTCATTGCGCAGTGTTTTGGTTGAGGAAAACGCCGCTGTTAATTTAACGCCGTCTGCTTATAAAAGCGGCTGGAGCTTTCTGGGCTGGAATACGGACGCAAACGCGCACGCTCCGTTAGCCTCGCTTACTATGGGTAAGAATGACATAACTCTTTATGCGATTTACTCAAAAAGCTTTACGGTAAAGTTTGTTGATTACAGCGATACGAAAAAAACAGAGTCTGAAGTGCAGAAAACTGTTTACAACAAATCAACAAGTGCTCAGATGATTCCGCCTGTACAGAATACATATACGGGCTGGAGCTGTGCGGGGTGGACAGATTCACAGGCGGCAGATGCTTCACCCGCCGAGCAGCCGTTTACAATTGCTGGAAATAAAACCTATTACGGTTTGTATTCAAAGTCTGTTTCCGTTACATACGATTTAGGCGATACTTCATCGGTGTCTGAAGCATATACCGCTCTGTTTAATGCGGCGGGGAATTATAAATACCCGAAATTTACCACGAGAAACGCGGAAACCCAAAAAGGATATACCTTTGACGGCTGGTATTCACCGGGCGGAACAAAATACTATCCCGGATTTTCTTATACGATCAGCAGTTCGCTTAACCTCAGTTTTAACTGGAATCCGAATAAGTACACCGTGAGCTTTTATTCCGAAGAAAATTTGTTGCTTACTTCAAAGTCTCTGGATTTCGGTGAATCGTTCGGAACGCTTCCGGTGCCTGAAAGCAGAACCGGATATGTGTTTGACGGCTGGTTCACTTCTTTGGAAGGCGGAACGCAGATAACAGAAGATACCGTTATGGATAATGACGGTGATATTGACGTTTTCGCTCACTGGAGCCATGACGGATTTACCGTGAAGAGCGACGCGCGGTATTTTGTCGATACAGACGAAAAGGTGATTTACGGAGCGGATATCCTGTCCGCGACAGAAAGCTCACTCGCGTCCTGCTTTGAAAACGCTAATGTTTCTGTCGACTTTAACGGCTGCGGCAGAATTGCTACCGGCACGAAAATCACACTTATTGATGACCGCGGTCAGGCTTATGATACGATAAGTGTTGTTGTTTTCGGTGATTTAAACGGCGACGGCTGGTATGACGGCACAGATTCGGTTATAGTCAACTGTATCGTTCACGGAATGCTCTCAAAGGCGTCACTGAGTAATGCCGCGTATAAGGCGGCCGACTGTGATCATGACGGAATAATCACTCAGGCTGATGTTGAGCTTCTTGAGAAAGCGGGTACGATGCTTGCCGGTGTCGACCAGAGTAAAACCGACGGTGAGCTTCAGAATGATTCGGTGTATAATGAATATATAAATCTCATAGCTCAAAGTCCTGCTCAGCCGGCGGCAGAGGAAGAAATAAATGTTCCTCCGGCAGAAAAACCGGGCATTTTTAAAACGTTCTTTAGCTTTATCGTAAAGATATTTAATATGTTTATTTCAATATTCTGATATAATGCCAAATGTTACCTTACTGTGAATTATTCATATTTCTCTTGATTTTTTATTGACAAGGTGATATAATCACGATGGGTGAAGACCTAAATCAACGAAAGGAGAGGCGTTCTTATGGATTTATGGAAGACGATTACTGATATTATGACAACCGTTATCGAATATTTCCGTACTTTTGATGTTTCAAAAGCAGGCGATTTTTTCAGCATGATAATGAAAAATTTCAACGCTGCCACATTAAAAGATACCTTGGAAGGGCTTGGAGCTTTTCTTTCGGATATTGTTAAGATGCTTGGCGGAGCTTGATTTGGCATCAGGAAGTGCAAATCAGTTGACGTTTTGTGATTAATTTAGTAAAAAAGAGCGGATAAAAAGACTGTAACTGCTGTTTAGCCTTTTTATCCGTCTGTTTTTATTTGGTTGTCAATTTGCGTAAACCGAGCTTATGCCGAGGTATTCCTCAAGCGTCAGACCGGAGACGAAAACATCTTCGGCTGTACCTGTTCCGAGATATCTTATGTGCCACGGCTCGTACATATATCCTGTTACATTTTCTTTTCCCTTGGGATATCTGATAATAAATCCGTATTTGTGGCAGTTAGCCGCGAGCCATTTGCCTTCAGGCGTATTTTCAAAGCTCTGGCTGAGCGAATTAACGTCAAACGCGAGCCCGGTCTGATGCTCCGAATGACCCGGTCTGGCAGAATATCTGTCCGCTTCCGCTTTTCCGTCACTCGCAACATAATTATTATATATTGACTGCTGTGTCGAATAGCTCCTGAATCCCGAAACAATACGAAGGCTGATGCCTTCCTTTGAGGCTTCGGAAGCCATTTTGCTGAATGCTTTCTGAGCGTTGGGATCGACCCCGGGATTGTAATCTGACGGAAGGGCATATGATTTGTTCGCGATAAGTATGCCGTTTATGTATGTCGGATATTTCGGCGATGATGCCTTGCGCGAGACGGTCTGCTTTTTCGATGTAACTTTCGCGGAGGTTTTTATTGTTGTTTTCGGCGCGGAAATAATGACTGCTGTTGATTTTTCTGAATATTCTGTCTGACTTGTAAGAGCTTCGGTTGACCGCTCTGAAGCTGACGTTGATGAGAATGTTTCGGTTGCCGATGTCTGTTCTGATGTGGATTCATCGGTGCTTTCTGTTGTAACGTATTCAGAAGAGCTTGCGGACTGAGTGGTGGTTGTCTGTTCCTCGGGCTTTCTGCCTTTCAAGCCGCCCGCTACAGCGATTACCGCGGCAACGGCGGCGATTGAAATAATTATAAATTTAACCGATTTTTTCATAATCTTCACCTTTAAATTGATTAGGACGATACCGAACAATTCTGTAATCCGTGCAGCTTGAATTGCCGTACACCGTCTTTTCCGTTATTATAACAGTGCGGAATATTAAAGTCAACATCAAACTTCAGAGCTGAAAGCAGGTTGACAAAATTAGTTGAAAAAATTTGAATTTTGGTGTTGACAAATCTGATATAAAAATATATAATACACGAGTATGACATATGAGGTGAAGAGTGAAAAATGTTCCTTTTAGAGCTTGAACCCGTCTTCAATAACGATGGGGCGGCGCAGTCATTTGAATATGAACTTGATTTCAGTGATTACGGTTATAACGGCGGCTTCCCGTTTGTTGAGCCGGTTAAAGTCAAGGGTGAAGTTAAAAACTCCACCGGTATTGTTTCAATTTCTGCAAAGGCAGAATTCACCTTGTGTCTTTCCTGCGACAGATGCGCAGAGGAATTCAATCGTTCATTCAGCATTCCCGTTGAGCATACTCTTGTAACAAGTGTTGAAAACGAGGATAATGATGAGCTTATTGTGGTGGACTCTTACAGCTACGATATTGACCCTCTCGTAAGCGAGGATATAATCCTCAGCCTTCCCACAAAGATTCTTTGTAAAGATGACTGTAAAGGGATTTGTCTGCAGTGCGGCAAAAACCTCAACAAAGGTTCGTGCGGGTGCAAAAAAGCAACCGACCCGAGATGGGATGCACTTTCGTTTTTTGACGATGCGAATCTTAACAAGTAATTATTTTAAGTTTTAACAGGAGGACTCAGAAATGGCAGTACCGAAGAGAAGAGTATCAAA
>JAZLLB010000169.1:0-4912 GCA_045597925.1 Acutalibacteraceae bacterium | reverse complement strand
GAATAATACATAGCCACTCCTATAAAAATCAGTAAACAGTGTTTTCTGCGTCTAAATAATCCTTAACATTTTCCGAGTTAACTATAGTTGTCGGTATTACAACAACCTTACTCGAATTTTCGCCGCTGCATAAATCAATGGCGGTCTTTATAGCGTCTTCAATCATGGACGGGCTGTAAAGCGCAGAGGCAAGACCTAAATCAGCATATTTGCTGTCGGCAATCATATTGAAATATTCCTGCATGCCGCCGCCGCCTGTAACAGCCCTGATGTCTGTTCTTCCGCTTTCGGAAACAGCTTTTACAACGCCGATGGAAACCTCATCATCCATTGAGAACACGGCATCAACTTTAGTATGATTTTCGAGGATTTCTTTCATATCATTATAGCCGGCATCTCTTGCGAAGCCGTCTTCTTCAACTTCAAAAACATTTTCCGTATTATAGCCGATTTCTTTAAGATAATCGTTAAAGCCTTTTTTGCGAAGCTCTGAAACCGAACCCGCCGCCGGAACATCAAGAACGGCGATTGATGCATTTTCGCCGACTTTTTCGGTTATGTATTTCGCGCATTGATATCCCATATCGTAATTATTTCCCGTAACCTTGTATATTCCTTCACAGTCAATATCAAAATCAAAGCTGACAACGGGAATATTTTTTTCTTTCAGTTTTTTAACGGCGTCCTCCGTGCCTGTCCACTGCGGCCAGATAACAACGGCCTGCGCTCCCCAGCTGACAAGCTCTTCAAGACTTTTGCTCATAGCCTCAGCATCGTCTGACACTGTGAGCTTATATTCTATTCCGTTCGCCTTGCAGTATTTTTCAGCGTAGTAAGACACTCCCGCAACCCAGCCGTGTGTTACGGATGGTGCCGCAAGACCTATTTTAATATCGGATTTTTCAGCCTTGCCTTTTCCGCAGCCTGAAAAAGCACATAAAATGAGAATAACGACAAGTAAAACAGATACTATTTTCTTCATAATGTTCCTCCATTAATCCATTTTCTGTAATTATATCATTGATATTCATTAAAATCAATACACAAGTCAGTATATCAGAGAAATACTCGTTAACGAGATTTTATAAATCAACAAAAACCTGTCTGTTCGTTTTTAAATAACTGCCGATTTTATTAAAAATCTCCGCTTTTCCGTCACTCATGATTTCGGAATACATCTTGTCACATTCCAGGATTTTTGCACTGTCATATGAGGCATCTTCGCAGTCATCATCGAGCATATTGTAAAGTGACATAAAAATTTCCGCAAAATTTCCGCCAATCACGCAATTGACGGCTTTTGCCGCCTCACCCGTGAGCGGCTGACCGTTTGCTCTGAAAAATTTTGAAAGCTCATTGTCTTTTCCGTCTTCAAAAACATAGTTTAAGGCATAAGCGAATTTTTTTTCCTCAGGCAGATTTTCAAACGCTTTATTCATATCGGTTTCTTTTTCGAGATACATCTGAATATTCGCCGCAACGCCGCAGAGAAGTCTTTCATTATCATAGGTTTCAAACTTTAAAGTGTCAAGAACCATGAATTCATCTCTGAGTGCTTTTTCTTTTTCAAGGCGGGCAATTTCCGCTTCACGGAATTCTCTGCTTCGCTGTGATGCCGCAAGAGCCTTAATCCACATAATCACAGTGGCGGCAATCAGTATAATTATTAACAATCCCACATACCAGTGCGTTGATATAAATTCAAAAAAATCCCTCATAAATCCTCCTCATATAAGTGCTTTATAAATCTCGCCCTTTTTGAATCCCGTCAGCTTAGCGGCATTTTTGGCGGCTTCGCTGACACTCATACCTTTTTCAAAGCTGTTTTTCGCAAGCTCAATCGCGTCTTCAAGAGTCATCTTTTCATTTTCAGGCTCGTCTTCTTTTCCGTGAATGATTATTACCAGCTCACCCTTAAGCCCCGTCTCGCCGTAACGTTCAACCGCTTCATCAAGCGTTGTTCTGATAACCTCCTCGTGGATTTTGGTTATCTCTCTTACAATGGCGATTTCACGGCTGCCGAAAACACGGTTCATATCCCTGAGTGTCTGAGCGATTTTATGCGGAGCCTCATAAAAAATCATCGTTCTCTTTTCGTTGACAAGTGAATTCAGATGCTCGTTTCTGCTCAGCTTATTTACGCTCAGAAAGCCCTCAAATGTAAATCTGCCGGACGGCATGCCGGAAATGGCAAGCGCTGTTGAAAAAGCACACGGTCCCGGCACGGATTCAACCGGAATTCCATGCTCATGGCACAGCCTTACAAGGTCTTCACCGGGGTCTGAAATCGCGGGCATTCCGGCATCTGTAACAACCGCACAGGTTTCACCCGCAAGGATTCTGCCGACGATAAGCTCCCCTTTTTCGCGCAGATTATGCTCATAATAGCTTATCATCTGCTTTTTTATATTGAAATGATTGAGAAGTTTCAGAGTAACCCGCGTATCCTCAGCGGCAATAAAATCACATTCCTCAAGTGTTCTGACAGCACGGGGTGAAAAATCCTCAAGATTTCCTATCGGTGTGCCGACAACATAAAGCTTACTCATTGCAGTTCTCCTTATACTCTCCGTAGACGGACATCATTTCATCTGAAAAGACACCCTTCTGTTTGTAAACGGCAAACGGTGCTTCAACACGCATAAACGGTTTCGCGCCTTTTTTACCTTCTATTAAAAAGAGCCACGGCTCTGTATCTGAAAATTTTGAAACAAATCTTAATCTCTTAGGCTCAATTCCCGAATTTCTCATACTTACGATTGTATCGCTCAGCCTTTCGGGACGACTGCAAAGACAGAGTCTGCCGCCGAAATTAAGAAGATGAGCCGCCGCCGCGGTAACATCATCAATTGTGCAGGCGACCTCGTGACGGGCGATTCTCGCGCTTTCGTCAGAGCTTTCAATTCCTCCCGAAGCGGCTTTATACGGCGGATTCATAATGACAGTGTCATAAGAACCGTGCGGAAAAAGCTCTTTGATATTTTTAATATCGCCGTTGACAATCTCAACTTTTTCTCCCGCTCCGCTCAGCCTTACGGATTCGAGCGCCTGTTCATATCCGTTTTTCTGAATCTCAATACCCGTTATTGATTTGCCGCAGCCGTTGCGCACAAGAAGCATCGGAATAATTCCGCAGCCGGTGCCCATATCGCACACTCTGTCTTTTTTATTCGGTGATGCGAAATACGCAAGAATAACCGCGTCCGTGCCGAAGCCGTGAGCATCGCTTACCGCGACTTTACAGCCCGAGCCTAAATATTCAATTCTGTAATTCCGCATAAAATCACCCTATCAAAGAAAAACAGGGCGGAAAGAAACCGCCCTGCGATATTCGGCAAAAACCGATTTATGCCTATTATTCTGCTTCCTGAGGAGCACCAACAGGGCAGACACCTTCGCAAGCACCGCATGAAAGGCAAGCATCAGCGTCGATTTCATATTTGCCGTCGCCTTCTGAAATTGCGCTGACGGGGCACTCTGCTTCGCATGCACCGCAAGCAATGCAATCTTCTGAGATTTTATATGCCATAGTCGTTTCCTCCTTTTTAGATTTATTTTATTGTAACACATAGAAAAATTTTTTCAATAGGTTTTTATAAAATATTTTAACTTATTTCCGTATTGGGATAATAATGCGCGAGGATTTCACTGTAACTGCTGCCCTGACGTGCCATATAATCCGCTCCGTATTGACTCATTCCTACAAAATGACCGTTTCCGCGGCAGGTTATTATCACTTTCCCGTTACCTGCTTCGACGGAAAAATCCGCGCTTTTCAGCCCGAGCGCTTCTCTGAATTCCGTTCCCGTCATTTCGCTGCCGCCGACTGTTATACTCTTCACCACGCCCGAATCAAATCTTTCAATATCATCAACGAGCCTGTTTTCTGACGAAAAATCAATGCTCTTTTTGGCGAACGAGGATTTGAATTCATCAACCGTAAGCTCCTTTTCGCTTTCAAGGTCGGGGGACAGCTTATCGCCGTCGCTGGTAACGGAAATAAGATACGGAACCTTTCTGCCCCAGATATTTTCGGAGCTTTCGGTCATTCCGCCGCATTTATCGAAATATACCGCCATGATCGGCTCACCGTTATATGTAATCATTCTGCCCAGTACAGCGTCAACCGCATTTTCAACAGCGGTTTCGTATTTCTGAAAATTATCTTTCCATTTTTCTTTTCTCGCCGCTTCGTCAATATATGACTGATAAACGGTACTGTCATCTGAAATATCCGCTCCGGGTCTGCCCTTGTCCCGGTTTTTAATATATTTAGCGAATGTATAGCCTGCCACAGCCTGTGCCTTGAGTGCCTCCTCATGATATTCTGGAGACATTTCACCCGCGACACAGCCGATAAGATATTCACGGATTTCCATTTCCGTTTTTTCGCCTGTTTCGGATTTCATGACGCTTATATATTCGTTTTTTGCCTTATTCGCTTTCAGTGCGCTTTCGACCACCTCATTTGAATATCTCACCGAAAGGAGCGGAACCGTTATCATCAGCCCCAAAAGAACCGCGCACAGCATAACATATTTTTTCATAAAATCTCCCCTGTCCTGACGCAAAATATATATGCTCAGAGCAGGGGAAAAATTACTTTTATTTAAATCAATACCACAGGAAGCCGAGGAGGAAAATCCATATCAGCCACTGACCGAAAGATAATTTAACATTTACCGTGCAGGTGTCTTTCACCGTGTTACCAAATTCATCTGTTACTGTGCAGGTAATTGTCGCCGTACCTTTTCCTTTTGTGGTGATGTTGCCGTCTTCGTCAACTGTCGCGACAGAGGGATTTGATGATGTATATGTTACTGTGTATTTTATTTCTCCGTCAGTCTTGATTTCAGGCTTGATTTTTGCGGAATCTTTATATTTAACATCAATGTTGCCGACTGAAACAGAT
>JAZLLB010000168.1:0-8351 GCA_045597925.1 Acutalibacteraceae bacterium | reverse complement strand
AGGATTTGACCGCTGTAAATGATATAAAGACAGCGGCTATTAAGGAAATAGAGACTCTTAAAGCAGAAATTTGTGATTACTGCGGAAAAATTCATCCGAATAATTTCTGGGACAAGATAGCAAAGTTTTTCCATAATATGTTCTATATAATTAAAAATCTGTTTAAGATTAAATAATCTCATAAAAACGAATTTAATATAATTTTCCCGCTTCAATTTGAGGCGGGATTTTCATTTAACAAACATCAACGGCGGTGAAGTAACAATAGCTCAAGGGACAATCGGTGCTGGATATCTATACTCATCTCGATTATAGCACAAAGGTCAATTCTGCAAATGCAATTCTCGGTTATTTCCCGAAATAAAAAAGTAAAACGACCTCTAAACGGCCTCCGGAATTGCTGAAACCATTGATATATAAGGGCTGTGAAAGCTTGTAAAAACTCAAATTTTCCCAAAACGGCACTTTTTTATGATGTCTGACGCAGCGGATTATTTCATAAAAAAGGCATAAAAAATCCCGAAAGTCCTTGATACACAAGGCTTTCGGGGATTGGTGCCGGTGGTGGGGCTCGAACCCACACGCCATCGCTGACAACAGATTTTGAGTCTGTCTCGTCTGCCAATTCCGACACACCGGCATTTATATTTCCGTTCGCACTCATTTTTTACTCCGTGGAAATCGGAGGTCGTTTTGGAGGCCGATCTGGAAAAATACGAAATATTAAATTGTAAAAATCGTTGATATATAAGGGCTTGCCGCGTTTACAACGTCAACACACGAAGCGGATTTTGAGTCCCGTACGTCTGCCAATTCCATCACGCCGGCACATAGCTCTCTCATTATAAATGCATTTTGGTTAAAAATCAATAGAAATTTTAACTTTTTTTAAGATTTTCATATATTGCGTCAGAAATTACTTCGGCATACGCATTCAGGTTTCTGTCGAAATTATCATTATCGGCTTTAGCGGTAATGAAACCGACTTCAACAAGGCAGCTCGGCATTTTAGTGTTTCCGTTCACATAATAGTTGTTTCCGCTTTTATTTCTGTATCCTTTTTTTACCCCGCGATTTGGAAGGGCTGAAACAGAAACAAGCGCATTCAGAATATCCTCCGCCAGTTCTTCCTCTTTTGCGGACGGTTTGTCTTTTATCCAGACCTCCATACCTGAGCCGTCATTTGAGCTGTTGCGGTGAAGCGAAACAAATAAATCGGCGTTTCCGTTATTTGCTATAACACATCTTTCCTTCAGAGAAACGGTACTGTCATTTTCTCTTGTCATAATTATCTTTACATCTTTTTTTTCAAGTTCTGATTTTACTTTAAGAGCTAGAGCAAGATTATCGTCCTGCTCACGTCTTTTTTTATCCTTGGATAAAGCTCCGGATTCCTCACCTCCGTGACCGGGGTCAAGGCAGACAATATGTTTAGTTGTGAATATCACCGTTGTAACCGAGCTTAACGCTTTAACCGCTATAATAAAACAAAAAAATACCGCCGCAAACGCCGCCGCTACCTGTTTTTTATCTGAAAGTTTAATTTTACTCACCACCGCAATAAAAATCTATGCTGGCAGACATGAAAATATGTTGACACTAAAAAAAGGAAATAGTATAATTAATACGTGATATTAAAAAGGAGTTGTTTTCATATGTGCAGTGAAAAATTTGAACCCGTTATCAGATTCGCGGTAATGAGTGACATACATATTAAGGATGAGCATACTGTTGAACGTGACAGAATGATTAAAGGCATTAAAGACGCTTATAAAATAGCGGAGAGCGGCGAAACATATAAATCACTTGACGCCCTTGTTATTGACGGCGACTTTGCCAACAGCGGAACAGAGGAGCAGTTTACTGCCGTTAAAAAAATCTGTGATGAGAATCTTAAAGAAGGTACAGAGCTTATTGCTTCAGTTGCCAGCCATGAATACAACACAAGAAGCGGTGCTATGGAGGCTGCATGGGAAAAACTCAGAAGAATTTTCGGTATGGAGCCTGATGTTCATAAGGTAATCAAGGGATTTCATTTTGTGTCGACCTCCCCGTCGCACAGCTGTAATTTCAATGATGAAAAGAAAGCGTTCGCTTACAAAAATCTTAAGGAAGCCGCGGAAGCTGACCCGAAAAAGCCGATATTCACTTTCCAGCATCCGCACATGACAGACACGGTTTACGGCAGTATTCTTTGGGGCGAAGATGATTTGTTTGAATCGTATATGGATTTCCCTCAGATTATTGATTTCTCAGGTCATTCGCACGCGCCGATAAATGACCCGCGTTCCGTTCACCAGGAGCATTTCACCTGCTTCGGAACGGGTACGCTCAGTTATTTTGAATTTGACGAGTTTGATAAAGTCGGCGGCACAATCCCCGAAAACAATACTGAAGCCGCCCAGATGCTTATTGTTGAGGCGGATAGGGAAAATCGCGTAAGAGTTTATCCTTATGATATCCTCACAGGTAATTTCTTCCCGTTTGTATGGAAGATTGACGTTCCGTCAGACCCCGAAACATTCATCTATACTGATGAAAAAAGATATGGCGAGGCTCAGAAGCCGTATTTCAAAGCTGATGCAAAGGCGGAGGCAAAGGATATTACAGAAAATTCCGCTGTTGTTGAATTTCCGCAGGCTGTTGAAGATGATATGCCTTATGTCAATAATTATGATATCATTCTCAGAAGAAAGTCTGACGGTGTTATCGTAAGCCAGAAGAGCGTTTGGTCGGATTATTATATTTACAATATGCCGGAAGCCAGAAATGTTAAATTTGAAAATCTCAGTCCGGACACTGAATACACGGCGAAAATCAGGGCTGAGGGATTTTTCAAAAATTCTTCGTCAAATTGTCTGACAGCTGAATTTAAAACTCTTTGATATGAAAGAGCAGGGGAAGTATGAAACAGCAGGGATTTAGGGAATTTCTGAAGAAAAAGGATATCGAGTTTTCCGTGAAGCGTTATTTTATTGACGCGCTGGGAGCTATGGCGCAGGGACTTTTCGCGTCGCTTCTCATCGGAACGATAATATCCACAATTGGCAGTCAGTTCGGAATTGACATTCTTGTTGAAATCGGAGGATTCGCCAAGCAGTGCGCCGGCGTTGCTATGGCGGTGGCGATAGGGTATGCTCTTAAGGCACCGCCGCTTGTGCTGCTTTCACTGGCGGCTGTCGGCTGGGCGGCGAATGAATCAGGCGGCGCGGGAGGGCCTCTTGCTGTTCTGCTTATTGCGGTCATTTCGGCTGAGCTGGGCAAGCTCGTAAGCAAAGAAACAAAAATTGATATTCTTGTTACGCCGCTTACCGTTGTTTTCTCGGGCGGTTTGCTTGCTCATTTCTGCGCCCCGTATATCGGCAGAGCGGCAAGTGTCGTAGGTACGGCTATTATGTGGGCAACGGAGCAGAAGCCGTTTATTATGGGCATTATTGTTTCGGTTGTTGTCGGTATTGCGCTGACGCTTCCGATAAGCAGTGCCGCGATATGCGCGGCTTTATCGCTCACAGGTCTCGCGGGCGGAGCGGCTGTGGCAGGCTGCTGCGCGCAGATGATAGGCTTCGCGGTTATGAGCTTCAGAGAAAACAGATGGGGCGGGCTTATCGCTCAGGGTATTGGCACGAGTATGCTTCAGATGGGCAATATCGTTAAAAATCCGAGGATATGGATTCCGCCGACTCTCGCTTCCGCAATTACAGGACCTATAGCAACCTGCGTTTTTAAAATGGAAATGAACGGTGCGGCGATTTCCTCGGGAATGGGAACGTGCGGCTTTGTCGGGCAGATAGGGTTGTACACAGGCTGGCTTAATGATATTTCAAGCGGAGTTAAAGAGGCAATTACTGCATTTGACATTGCAGGTCTTGCGCTTATCTGCTTTATTCTTCCCGCGGTGCTGAGTTTAATATTTGCGCAGATTCTGCGTAAAATAAACTGGATAAAAGAAAATGATTTAAAGCTTGATTTGTAAGGAGTGTGTTTTATGAATTACAAAATAGTAGGAGAGCCGTTAAGTGCTGTTATATGTGATGTTCAGCAGGGCGAAACAATGATTACCGAAAACGGTTCAATGTGCTGGATGTCGCCTAATATGAAGATGGAAACCACCACAAACGGCGGCATAGGCAAGGCGTTCGGCAGAATGTTCTCGGGCGAGTCAATGTTCCAGAACAGATACACGGCGCAGGGAGGAGCGGGTCAGATAGCGTTCGCTTCCAGCTTCCCCGGTTCAATCAGAGTGTTTCAGATTACACCCGATAAGCCGATTATTGTTCAGAAAAGCGGATTTCTTGCCGCCGAGGCTGGTGTTGACCTTTCGGTATTTTTCCAGAAAAAACTTTCATCGGGTTTTTTAGGCGGCGAAGGCTTTATCATGCAGAAAATTTCGGGAAACGGAACAGCTTTTGTTGAAATAGACGGCTACGCCTGCGAATATAATCTTGCTGCAGGTCAGCAGATTGTTGTTGACACAGGATATCTTGCTGTTATGGATGCTACCTGTAAAATGGAAATTCAGACAGTTGCAGGCATTAAAAATAAGCTGTTCGGCGGTGAGGGCTTCTTCAACACCGTTGTCACAGGTCCCGGAAAAGTAATTCTTCAGACAATGCCGATTTGCGCTGTCGCAGGCTCACTGAAACCTTATTTCCCGACAAGCGGAGGAAATAAATGATGAATAATGAAATTCTTAAAGGAATTAAAGAAAGGCGCTCATGCAGAAAATTCAAAGCTGAGCAGATTAAGGATTGCGAGCTTGACGCTGTTCTTGAAGCGGCGACATATACCCCGACAGGTATGAACCGTCAGGCACCGAAAATGGTGGTTGTACAGGATAAAGAGACTATTGAAACGCTTCGCAAAATCAACGCGGAGGTTATGGGAAATCCTGATGCCGACCCGTTTTACGGTGCTCCCACAATAGTTATAGTGTTCTCCGATAAAAATGTCAGCACTCATCTTGAAGACGGTTCACTTGTTATGGGTTCGCTTCTGCTTGCCGCTCACGCTGCGGGACTTGGTTCGTGCTGGATTCACAGAGCGCGTCAGACCTTTGAAACGGAAACAGGCAAAGCCCTCATGAAAAAATGGGGGATAAGTGAGAATTATATCGGCATCGGCAACTGCATTTTAGGTTATGCAGACGGTGAGCTTCCTGCGGCCAGACCGAGAAAAGATGACTATATAATCAAATCGTAAAGTAACAAATAAGTTCAAAAAAATAGTGTTTTTGTCTTCCAATTTTGCAAAAGTGTGTTATAATGAACACATTGCATAAGTTTTGCTTTAAAAATTTTTCAGGAGGAAGTTATGGATAAAAATTTACAACCTTTGTTTACACCGTGGAAAATCGGCAAATGTGAAATTAAAAACCGCATAGTTTTAACCAGCATGGGCGGCACAGACCTTTTCGGCTGGATGGAAAAAAACCATTTTGATAAGGACGGCGCAAAATTCATTCTTGAAGTTGCAAAGAATAACTGCGGTCTTGTTCTTCCCGGCTGCCAGCCTGTTTACAATCCTATGTTCGGTCAGTGGCTTCATAAGAATAAGAAGATGTATCAGGATCTTAAAAAGTGGATGCCTGAATTCCATAAAACCGGAGCGAAGCTTTTTGTTCAGCTCACAGCGGGCTTCGGCCGCTCATTCACAGTCAGCAGTATGATGGAAATGCTCTATTCAAATCCGGCTCTGCGTAAGATAAGCAAGCCTTTTATGGATCTTGACAAAATCACAGCATCTGCTTCACCTTCACCCAACCGCTGGTCAGACAAGGTTCCCTCAAGAGAAATGACCAAGGCTGAAATTCAGGAGTTCATCAATTCGTTTGCTCTGAGTGCGAAGATGCTCAAGGACGCGGGCGTTGACGGTGTTGAGGTTCACGCGGTTCATGAGGGTTATCTTCTTGACCAGTTTACCCTTAAATATGTTAATAAGCGTACAGACGAATACGGCGGCTCATTTGAGAACCGTTACCGTTTCGCTGTTGAAATAGTTAAGGCAATCAAAAAAGAATGCGGAAACGATTTCCCTGTATCACTTCGTTATTCCGTTCTTTCAAAGACAAAGGGCTTCCGTCAGGGCGCTATTCCGGGCGAAGATTATGTTGAAGCCGGTCGTGATATGGAAGAAAGCGAAAAGGCAATCAAGTATCTTTCGGACGCGGGTTACGATATGTTCAACTGCGATAACGGTACATACGACGCATGGTACTGGGCGCATCCTCCGGTATATATGCCTGAAAACTGCAACCTCGCAGATGTAGAGCACATAAAGAATTTCACAGACAAGCCCGTTGTATGCGCGGGTCGTCTTGACCCGAGAGTCGCGGCGGATTCAATCGCAGCAGGCAAGCTTGACGGTGCCGGATTCGCACGTCCCTTCCTTGCGGACCAGGAGTGGGGTACAAAGCTCATGAACGGTAAAGAGGAGGATATACGTCCCTGCATTCTCTGCCACAACGGCTGCTTCAATATGTGCCACTATAAGGGTGTTCCCAATGACCAGGAGCTTTCAGACAGCCTTCATCTCGCACGCTGTGCCGTTAATGCTGAAACAATGCAGTGGAACAAGCATTATATTAAAAAGACAAACGCTCCCAAGACCGTTCACATCATCGGCGGCGGCATAGGCGGTATGGAAGCGGCTCGTGTTCTTAAGGAACGCGGTCATAAGCCGGTTATCCATGAAAAGAGCGGCGTTCTCGGCGGAACGTTTATTCCCGCTTCGGCGGAAAGCTATAAGGGTAAGCTCCGTGAGCTTCTCGAGTGGTACCGTCTTCAGATGAAGAAGATGAACATTGAAATCAAGCTCAACGATGAAGTTAAGAATATCGCTCAGTTCGGTGACGCGCCTGTTATTATAGCAACAGGTTCAAATCCGATTAACCTTACGGGTAAGCTCCCCGGATTTGAAAAGACTGTTGAAGGCTGTGAATTCCTTAACGGCACAAAGACAGTAGGTGACAATGTTGCTGTTATCGGCGGAGGTCTTACAGGCTGTGAAATCGCATATGAAATCGCTCTCCAGGGCAAGAAGGTTTCTATTGTTGAAATGAAAGATGACCTTGTAAGCCAGAAGGGCGTATGCCTTGCTAATTCATCGTATCTCCGTGAGTGGTTCGCTCTCAATAATGTTCCCGTATATCTCGAAACAAGACTTACTGAGGTTAAGGATGACCGCATTGTATGCGTTGACAAAAATAACAAGACAATCGAAATTCCCTGCGATTCCGTTATCAGCTGTATGGGTTACAGACCTAATCCGCTTACAACTGAGAAAGCGAAGAATATTTATCTTGTAGGCGACTGCCTTGCGATCGGCAACCTCCGCTCAGTCATCTGGCGCGCGTATGATGTTGCTATGAGCATCTGAGAAAATTAAACTCAGCTTCCATTTTTCAACATAATATTTATAATTTATCCCTTACTATATCGGTAAGGGATATTTTTTTCATAAAGGAGGAATTTTATGAGTGTAAAAATCGTAACTTCACAGCAGAAAATGACAGCTTATCTTGACGGCGAAATCGATCATCATTCAGCATCGGCAATCAGGGAAGAAATCGACAGAGAAATAATGCTCAGAAAGCCCGAGGTTTTGAAAATTGACTTTGATAATGTGACATTTATGGATTCTTCGGGAATAGGGCTTGTAATGGGCAGATACAGAACCCTTGCCATGAGCGGGGGAAAGCTGATAGTATCAAATCTTTCGTCACAGTTTTATAAAATTATGAAGCTGTCGGGACTTGAAAAAATCGCAACAATCAATAAAAGGGAGAATGCATATGAAAGTAAAAAATGAATTCAGAATGACAGTTGACAGCAGAAGCGTCAATGAATCCTTTGTGAGAACGGCGGTGGCGGCGTTTTCGGCACAGCTTGACCCAACGCTTGAAGAAATCGCTGATATAAAGACTGCTGTCAGTGAGGCGGTAACAAACTGCATTGTTCATGCCTACGCGGAACGCTTAGGCAAAATATACATATACTGCGCTGTTTTTGATGATGAAACAATAAAGATTTCCGTTCGTGACCGGGGCTGCGGAATAGAAGATATCAAAAAAGCAAGAGAACCCCTGTTTACAACTCTCGGAGGGGAGAGAGCCGGTCTCGGCTTTGCGGTTATGGAAAGCTTTACGGACAGGCTGTCTGTCCGCTCTAAGCCCGGAAAAGGCACAACAGTAACAATGATTAAGAAAATCGGCGGTCGTGAAGCGTAATGAATCCAGCCGAAAGAGATGAAATAATAAGGTCTAATATAGGACTGGTTCATGCCTGCGCAAGGAGATTTATCGGCAGAGGAGTTGATTATGAGGATCTCGTTCAGGCGGGATGCGTCGGTCTTAT
>JAZLLB010000167.1:0-7813 GCA_045597925.1 Acutalibacteraceae bacterium | reverse complement strand
GTCAGAACAGTTTTTAAGCGGGAATGAACATTTTAAAGAATTAGGTACCATTATGAAAAAAGACAGGGATAAGCTATCTGCAAATTTAACAGCAGAACAAACTGAATGGCTTGAAAAATACGATGATATTATCAATGAAATGCACTCTGTCGCAGAGGTAGAAGCGTGCAAATTCGGTTTTAAATTTGCAGCAACCTTACTTTTTTTAACAATATAATGAGTCTTTATATAGTTAACCTCCTTGAACTTGGAAAATCCAAATCAGGGAGGTTTTTTTACTCATTAAAATGGTAAATTTTCAAAAAATGTAGTTTTATTTTCCTCACCGTCTATACCTAATACATTTTTAGCACGACTTAAAAGATGATCATACGTTAAAATTGATAGCTGATTATAAGCAGAATTCAAAATACGGTATGCCTCTCTCTGCTCATCATTCCATTCGTTTGAACGACCAAATATCAGAATACATCTGGGTTTAACTACTTTGCTTTTTGTTCTTTCTATGAACTTTACACTATTTGCTTCACGTTCAATTTCATACAGATAATTCAAGCATTGAGTAATTGCTTTCATAAGGTCTGACGAAGGGATATAGTTATCATGATCCTTTGCTGAAGACCAAAAATTTAAGCCATTAGGTTTCAGCAAGCCATTCATCCTCCCAACTTACCCTATGCATAACAGATAAGCCAGGTATTTCTCGCTTATTCTTATACAAATCAAGCCAAATCTTTTCAGTTTGTTGCCATAAACTATTACCCTCTATATCCGTTTGTTCAACCCTTCCAAGTCCTTTTCGCTTAACAAAATTATCTCTTTTATAATAACCGAAAAAAGTTGCTTTATCTGCTTTTTCAGTGCAGTGATTTGTTTTGCTGTCAGTTTTTGCTTATAAATAACACGTATAAGCTCTCGCAGAGCAGATTTCTTGCGAATTTCCTTTGCTATGTCCTCTGCAACGATCCTGGGATCGTCATTGCACGACGCTGCAAGATCATCGAATAAATATTCTGGATACTGCTCACAAACGAGCAGTTTTTTAATTTTTTTCTGATTTTCAAGCGACGGTAATCGTCGGCCTTTTTCTATATCAGTGATGAATGGTGCTTTGACTTTCAGCTTATCTGCCAGCTGTTTCGCAGTCATCGGTGGGGAGTGCTGCTCACGTGCTACCCGAATTAACTCGCCGTAACTCTCGACCATATCATCACCTCCATTGTAAGAATTAACATAATAGCTAATTAGCTTTTATGTTAATTATACGCAAAACGAATATATATGTCAATACATTTTTGAAAGAAACAACGACCACATAGATTTCTCTACATGGTCGTTGTTCTTTTTTATTTGCACAAATTTACATGTTTATACTTTGATTACATACACAAATTTCAATGTTTATTTTTTAATTACTTTCACAAATTTCCATATTAGTATTTTGTATGTTTGTGGGAAAATCTTTAAACATTGAGTAAATAATATTTATACTCCTTTGATGATAAGAAGAAAGAAAAAATCTGAAAATCAAAATGTTTTCCAACATTTCTCTTTCATAAATGATATTATTTCACCACTGTCTTTATCTTCATAATAGTTAACAAGCAATCTTTTGAACTCAGGAACATCATCCTCGGGAATTACAATAAAACCTTCACCTTTGGAAATCAAATAATGATTTGCAAATATAACTGCCGCACGCTTGTTTCCATCATTGAAGATTTGTGTTTTCATACAAAACAGGCATAAATTAATTGCATTATCAATACCGCCATTCTTGCTATGAATTATTTCATCAATATGCTCAATAACAATAGTCTCTATTGGCAGTGGTGGAACATAGCTGGTGCCGCCTATTGTTACAGGCACACCTCTGATTCTGCCACCGTCAGCATAAAAGCCTTCATTTACAAGCTTCGCAATATGGCATAAAACATGATAGCTACTTTGACACTGAATAACATCCTTATCAAGTATAAACTCCCACGCATGCTTTAAATTTAAAATTTTTTGAACATCGCTTGCCGTTACGCCATTAACCTTACCATTTTCAATAATCTCTTCTGTTTGAGGAAATGTTGTAGCAACGCCCTCCAAAACAGCTTGAGAATAAATATTAGCTTTCATATTCATTCTTGCAAAATCAAGGTTGAGCATCACCCTGTCTGACAGCTCTTCTGAAGCAAACCCTAAAGCAGCTAAATTCTTGTCAATATGTCTTATGCTTTTTCTAAGTTCTCTTGCCTCACGATTATAACGCAATAATGATTGATAAAGAGCATCTGTATAAACATCCACATAAGTTGATGTAACTCTGCTGCCAACACGCTTACGCACATAAAGATACTTATTACCGTTTCTATCTTTTATTTCAGGCGTACCATCATAAGGCAACAGGTTTAATCTTGCTTGCAGATCTGCCTTTTGCCTTAACAACTCTTGTATTTCACTAAAATTATTATCCATAAAATCACCATTGGGGAACATTTTTTATTGTATTATACCGAATTGTTCCCCAATTTGCAACTGATTATTTAAAATATTTTATTGGAAAATTAATAAAATATGTTGTAAATATCCAGTCAGAATATAAAAACACAGGTTAAATGAAGATTTTGAGGATAATAAAATTAAATAGTCTTAACGACATTTTCTACATTTATGATTCGGAATTTTTACATGATACTGACGACGAACCGTATATCACATTTTTTGCTTCAAACGGAGAGTTTGTTAAACGCTGCAAACTAAAGAACGGCTGTACCTTTGATAAACCTCTTCCGCTAAACAGTATGGCGCGTATTGAAGGCGCTTTTGAAGGAACAAACCTTATTGTCGAAAAATGCACCGCTGTGGATTTACTTGATATTCCGCTTGAAAAGTTTTTCGGCAACAACATTCCTGCTGATATAAAAATCAGATACGTTTTGGATTTTCTTGCTTCACTCAAAACAGAAGCCGCAGAGTTAATGTACGTAATCCTTGACGACTATCAGGATGCGTTAAAACTTACCTATGTACCTTTAAAATCCGAGTATGAAATAACCTCCCGAAAAGATATCATCAACGGTATTTACGAACAGGTATCTCATTGGGCGTATGAACTTGACGGTCACATGGATATAGGTAAAATTGATGTATTCTTCGCGGCGCTTATCGCACTTAAGCTCGCAGATTTCTTCATGCTCTACGGTAATCCTGTTGCGTGGCAAAGCGCGAGATTTGAAAAAATGAAGGCGGAAGTTGACTATTTCGGTAAAGAATCCGACACAAGCAAACAGGTTGCAGACGACATTAAATATCTTATGGATTTCTGTCAGAATCTGAGCAACGAGGAAATTGAAAAGAAACTGTTTAACAGCGGCGAACTAAAAAGCAATTCCGACGCATAAAATTTCCCCTGCGATCATTTCGCAGGGGTTTGCTTTATAACAGAGAAAGGAGATTTTTAATGGGCCACAAAAACAAAAAATCATTAACACGGCAGGTTCAGGAAGCACTTGAATCCAAATTAAAAACAGGTCACAGCAAGCACGAAGATAAAAGAAGCGGAATATATAAAGATTACATTTACTCATACAGCACCCTTCGCACCTACATGAAAGAATGTAATTATTTTGTACAGTACTGCAAAACAAATCACCGCTGCAAAACGCTCGACGACTGCAGACCGTACATAGCCGAGTGGATTGACTCACGCAGGCACCTGTCGGTGTATACACTCAAGCTTGATATTTCAGCCGTAGCAAAACTATACGGCGTATCCGCTCCCGAGCTCGGAATAAAAACACCGTCACGCACTATGGATAAAATCACCCGTTCCCGAGGTGAGCGCAAAATGGACAGGCACTTTTCCGAAAAGAGAAACGCTGATTTAATCACATTCGCGAAATCAACAGGGTTGCGCAGAAACGAAATGAAATATATAAAAGGAACAGACTTACAGAATATTGACGGTAAATGGTATATCAGCGTCACCGTTGGCAGCAAGGGCGGAAAACCACGGCTTGCGCCCGTAATCGGTGATGTCGATAAAGTAATTGAAATGATGACTGCCGCAGGTGAAAACAGAGTGTTTGATAAAATACATTCGGCGGCAGACATACACAGTTACAGAGCGGATTACGCTTCGGAATATTACAGACAGATAGCGAGACCGATTAACAGAATCCCATACGACCGTATAAATAAAGGAACGGGGAAAATGTATCAGAGCGAAGTGTATATATGCAGAGGCGCGGACAAAGGCAGAAGATTTGACAAGAAAGCTTTGCTTGAAGTCAGTAAAGCGTTAGGGCATTCGAGGATAAGTGTGGCAGCTGAACATTACATCAGATTTTGATATCAGAACTCCAATCTGCCGAAGGTTAGCGGTGCCGCCTCTTTCTCCTCTCGGAAGCTGTTGTATCTGGGGCAGAAATCAAGCACCGCCGTACCCTTACAGCCGTGGCGCTCCTTAAGCACACGGAAATCAATTTTAATCTCTTTACCTTCACGGGCAAGAATCTCGTTTTTCTTCACAAGCTCAAGTATGCGCTTTGTGCGTTCCTCTTTCTTCTCGTCAGAACGGTAGTCCATGCCCGAATACTGCAGACCGATAAGGCAGTCAGAGCTGTACTCAATCGCTCCGCTCTCTTTAAAGCTGGCAAGGGAAACGGGAGCTTCATAATTTTCCCTGTTAAATGAGCTGATTGTGAAAACAGGAATATTAAGGTCTCTGCTCATAATTTTGAGCTGCTTTATCGACTGGTCTACATTCTGCTTGTCCGTGGCTCTGATGTCCACAGGCTCCAGAATCTGAAGATAATCCACAAAAACAACGCACGGCTGACCTGTATATGAAATATGCCTTTCAACAATATCGCGCAGTTCACGGACACCCGTTCGTCCCATGCCTTCTATAATAAACAGATGCTCGCCTATCTGCTCCTGATATACTGTTGCCGCCGCGAGAACCGAGGCTTTGTCCTCGTCAGAAAGATAAGCGGTTCGTGAAAGAATATCACGTGTGGTCCTGGGCTTTAACTTTTCCTGATAAGATATGCGGCTCAACGATTTCGCCACAAGCTCCGACGAATCCATTTCAAGGGAGAAGAACAGCACATCAACGCCCGATTTCGCAAGATTATCGGCAAGATTAAGGCACAGCGTGGTTTTGCCGAGAGCGGAAATCGCGCCGACTGTGTAAAGTCCCTTATACAGACCGCCGTCAAGCACTTTGTCGATTTTCGTAAAGCCTGTGGGAAAACATCTGGCGCAGACAGAGCCGTCAGTGAATCTGTTCAGAATTTCCGCGGCGGCGTTGTTCGCCTTGAATACAGCGTCGGGCGTATAGCCTTCAGCGTAAGAAACGGCGGATTTAATGCTTTCACAAAAGGCTCCTCTGTCACGGCATAAGGCTTCATTGGCGTCCTTGCAGTCGCCGTAGGGTTTAAGAATGACACTTTCAATTTTCATTCTGTCAAGACCGCTTTTCAGAGCTTCAGCAGCACGGCGAACATTCTCTTTGTCTTCATTATCAAGCGCTATTATCATCGGCATAGACGGTTTATGCCCGTCAAGCTCTTTAAGAAAACTGCTGACATTCGCAAGCCCAGAGAGAGCGACAGCCTGTCCGCCCGCGTCAATTACGCTCATAGCGTCAAGCTCGCCCTCAACGATAAAAACAGGACTTTCAGCTGAATCAATGCAGTCAAAATTGAAAAACGCTTTGTGCCCGATAAAGATTTTTGAATATTCGTCATCGCTGTCTGTGCTGCGTGTGAGGTAACCCGTTTCAGAAACAGGAATAATCAGACGCTTTGAGGGCTTCATCTTTCTGTTATCGGGATTTACCCACGATGAGTCATACCCGACATTGAATCTCGCAAGCGTTTCGGCTGACAGACCCCGATGATATTCGGTATCATTTATGTGAGCAGCGGCGGATTTATAGTATTCTCTGAAATCCGCGGGCGGTTCAGGAGTGTCAAAAACGAGCGGTTCAGGCTCGGTTTTATACGGAATTTTCAGAAGCTCACAGCACTTTTTTATCTTTTCGGGGAAGGTCTTCAAATCATACTGCTTGCCGATAATGTCAAAAATGTCGTCGTTATGTATCTCACCGCAGGCAAAGCAGGTGTAGTGTGTGCCGTCTTTGGTGGTCATGCCCGTCCCCTTCGGGCCTGTTCCGCTGCCGCATAAAGGGCAGACGAATCCCCTGCCGCATTTGTCTTTACGGAGCAGCTCCTGCTGTCTTTGTAAAATCTGTTCTTTTGTTGTCAAAAATATTTTTCCTTTCTGTTATTTTATATTGAATTATGTATATAATTATGTTATAATAATGCCATAATATTAAACGAGGTGATTTATATGCCGAGAATTATGCCGATAACGGATTTACGCAACACAACCGAAATATCAAACATCTGCCATTCCGCCAACGAGCCTGTTTTTGTTACAAAGAACGGCTACGGCGACATGGTAATCATGAGCATGGAAGCGTACGATAATCTGTTAGAAACTCTCGCGGCGGACGCGGCGATAACTGCGTCAGAAGCCGAGCTTAAAAGCAGCGGAGCGCTTCATGACAGCAAAGATGTTTTCGCTGGGCTGAGGAGGAAGTACAGTGAATGATTATCAGATAAAATTCACGAACAACGCCCGAAAAGACCTTGAAGAAATCTTTGATTACATTGCCGTAACCTTAAAAGCGCCGGACACCGCGCTGAAGCTGATTGACGAAGTTGAGACCGCTGTCAATACGCTTACCGCCATGCCGTTCAGATGCCCCGAGCGCAAAATCGGAATGTACGCCAACAAAGGCTACCGCCAGCTGTTTGTAAAAAATTTCACGGTGATTTTTCGTGTTGATGAATCCGGCGGAAATGTGATTGTTGTCACAGTACGATATTCACGCAGTTCATTTTAATATGGTCTTAAAGTTCATCGAACAGTGTGTTCGGTGGACTTTTTCTTTTCTTTTTATAAGGAGCAGTGTGCTGTGCCATAAGCGACAGCACAACTGCTTATATTAATATCTCTTGATATCTATTAATATCTATTACGGTTTCTGAAAGTCCCGAAAGCCTTGATATTACCGGGTTTCAGCGTTTCCGCTCCGCACTGAAACATTCATTTTCCGCACCGTAATATTCATTTTCCGCACTGAAATATTGAAATTCCGCACTGAAATATTCACTTTTTCTTTGCTCTTTTTTTCATCATTTTCATGTCGGGCAGACTCTCTTTCGCTTTTTTCTCAAAATAAATTTTTATTTTTCCGTTATCAAGAAAGCTGTCCGTTCTGCCGTTTTCATCGGCAAGGAGCTTTAATTTTATGCCGCAGTTCAGTCTGTTTATTTCGTCAGCGACATTGATAATCGGCTGCTTTATCAAAGTCTTCGGGTGCTCTGTTTCGTTTTCATCGGGCAGATTCAGTCTGCTCTGCACCGCCCGAAGCGTAATGCCGAATGAGCCGTAACGCCTGATTTCCGATGTATTCTGACGCGCGAGAAAGCAGCAGTAATAAAGAAGAATAAGCCCTCGCCTGCCGAGGGAAAACGCCTGTTCGGGCAGATTCATATAGTAGCGTGTAAGCACTTCCCACGGAAAATCACGGTTAAGCCCGACCGTGACATTGCGTTTGTTTATGCTGACTTTCTCAATCGGTCTTTGCCATTCGGTTACGGTTTTCATCTCTTCACATCTGACAATGCCTCTGAAATATATATCGGTAATTCTGTCGAGCGTCTGCAATGCCTTTTTGGCGCTGGTGGCGGATTTATACATTCCGCACCGTACAAGCTCGTTTATGTTAAACTCAATTTCATAT
>JAZLLB010000166.1:0-12642 GCA_045597925.1 Acutalibacteraceae bacterium | reverse complement strand
CTCGAACCGTCGACCTCTAGCGTGACAGGCTAGCGTTCTAACCAACTGAACTACCGGGCCACTTGGTGGGAACAACAGGGCTCGAACCTGTGACCCTCTGCTTGTAAGGCAGATGCTCTCCCAGCTGAGCTATGCTCCCACACCATCTTCGCCGCTGACTCCGTATCGCAGCGACAAGAGTTATTATACTACAAATTTTGTATTTGTCAACACTTTTTAATTATTTTTTAAAAATTTGCCACATTTTTTTATAAGTGAATTCTCTGCATCGAAGTAATGTTTAAAACAAAACACGGTGTTGACTTTTTCACAAATTGGATATATAATATAACAAGTTGTTTGGACTGTTAGTTTGTATATATAATCATTGATTCTGTGAAAAGGCGGTATTAATATGACAAAAAAAGTTGACAGGCGCGTTCGCTATACAAAAATGGTTTTGAAAAACAGTCTTTCAGACCTTCTTATGGAGAATCCTATTGAAAAAATAACTGTTAAAAAATTATGTGAATACGCAGACATTAACCGCGGTACGTTTTATTCCCATTATTCCGACCAGTTTGACTTATACAACTGCATTGTTGACGAGCTTATTGAAGGTATATTTGATCATCTCGGCGATTTCATGTCAGTTTCAGATAATGAGCTTATGCAAAGCATTATCAGCGTATTTGAATACATTAAAGAAAACAGATATCTTATTAAAACACTTTTAAATAACGGTGTTGAATATAATGTCGAAAAAAGAATCCGAAACATTATAAGAGATATTTATTTAAGCAAAGTCGGTTGGGATATTGATATGGATTATCTTAACTGCACTTATTCATTCATAGCGGCGGGCGCAATTTCACTCGTCAGGCAGTGGCTTAACTCAGATATGAGTAAAACACCTGAAGAAATGGCGCTTTTCAGCAGACAGCTTGTCTCATATGGGTTTTCATCGATTAAACAGTAATTTTTAAAGCGGATTTCGGAATTTTTCTCCAAATCCGCCTTTTTATTGCTTTTAACATATATATACCCATTGCAAAAAGGTAAAATTTGATATATAATGTATCTTGGTGATTGTTATGAGTGAACCGATAAGAATTTTAAATCTTTTTACAATTATGAACCGCGGCGGTGCCGAAACCATGGTTATGAACTATTACCGTAAAATCGACAAAACAAAGGTTCAGTTTGACTTTATGGTTCACAGGCTTGAACGCGGTGCCTATGATAACGAAATTGAATCAATGGGCGGCAGAATTTTCAGAATGTGCCCAATTTATCCTCAGAATTTCAGAAAATACAAAAAAATGCTCAGAGAGTTTTTTGACGCGCATCCGGAATACAGAGTTCTTCATTCCCATATGTCTGAGCTTGGCTGTTTCGCTTTTACGGAGGCTGAAAAGCATGGTGTAAAAGTCAAAATCTGCCACGCTCACAACGCTCCGGTAAGAGAAAGCATGAACTTAAAAGAAAAGGGTCAGCTCATTTTCAGGGACTATTTCAAGAAGAAAATGCTGCCCTATACCGACCATCTCTTTATCTGCGGAGAGGAAGCGGGCAACTGGCTATACGGAAAAGAAAATAAAGACAGATTTGTTATGATGAACAACGCGGTTGACGCCGGACAGTTCAGATTTTCACCTGCCGTAAGGAATGATGTTCGTAAGGCTATGGGGCTTAACGATGAATTTGTCATTTTAAACGTCGGCAGATTCAATCCTCAGAAGAATCACACATTTATCCTCGACATCTTTAAAGAAATAAAAGCGATTCATAAAAATTCAGTACTTCTGCTTGCGGGAAACGGTACTCTTGAAAATGAGATAAAAGAAAAATGCCGTACGCTCGGGCTTGACGATTCGGTGCGTTTTCTCGGACTTCGCAGTGACATTGACAGACTGTTTCAGGCATCGGATATCTACCTGTTTCCGTCACTTTATGAAGGCTTGCCTGTAACTATGGTTGAGGCGCAATCATCGGGAATAAAGTGCTTCATTTCAGACGTTATTCCTCAGCAGTGTGTTCTGACAGATGATGTGACGTTATTGAGTCTTGACAAAGGGGCGGCATACTGGGCAGAGCAGATTACCGCATTTAAAGACGGATATAACAGAAAAGACAGATATGAAGATATGATAAAGGCAAATTTTGATATCACCGCAAACGCCGAATGGCTTTGTGATTTTTATACTAATGAATACAGAAAGGCTTACGGTAATAAATAATGAACAGTGAATTTTACAAAAATCAGAATTTAACATTCAAAGAATTCCCCAAAACACAGTTTGAGGGCGCATTTGTCGGCAACGGCAGCTTCGGCGCCTCAATTTTTCATGATGAAGACAATGCGCTTCTTATCAAAACAGGTCACAACGAGGTTTTTGATATAAGACCGCCTCTTGATACGGAATATGAAAGCGAGCCGATGTTTATTTCCTGCCGTATTCCAATCGGCTATTTCAGAATAAAAACAGTTTCTCCTGCCGTTGAATGTGAAGAAACGCTCGACATTTACACAGCCGAATTTTCGGGAACTGTAAAAACCGAAAACGGCGGATATTCATGCACCTGTATAAGCGATAAAAACAGTGATGTTATTATTCTTAAAATTAAATATGAAAGTGAAAAACCCGAGCTTGAATATGTTCATCAGAAGGCAATGTCTCCCCGTCAGGCGCATATGATTGCCTGCGATGATTGCAGACGCTTAAGCAAGAATTATCCCGAGCCGAAAGAGCCGTCAGATTCAGTGCAGAACGGAATAAATCTTCATTTTCAGCCTTATTTCTTACACGGCGGTTTCTGTGTCGCGTACAAAACAGTTGAAAGCGCAGGCAATGAGATTACGGCGTATATTTCCTGCGCCGAGAGCGAAAGCGGTAACGAATCAATCGAAAAAAGCATAGCTCTTATAAACAGTGCTGAAAAAGATACCGAAAAGGTTATTGAGCTTCACAGAAAAGCGTGGGCGGATTTCCACTCAAAGAGCTTTCTTACTCTTAACGATAAAGAGATAGAAAAATTCTATCATCTTCAGATGTACAAACTTAACTGCGCCGTGAAGCCTGACGGCGTACCGTTTGACACCTGCTCCGTATGGCTTTATGAAAAAACAGCGTGGCCCGACGCATGGTGGAATCTTAATGTTGAGCTTTCATACTCCCCTCTTTATGTTTCAAATCATCTTGATGTCGCTCATTCACTGACAGCGTCACTCAAAAAGAATTTTGAAAGCCTTAAAAATAATGTTCCCGAAAAGTACAGGTATGATTCCATGGGTATCGGCAGAGCGACAGATAAAAAAATCCGCGGTGTTATTCTTGAACCGCGTGACGGCAACCCCGACAATAAAAACGAGCTGGGCAACCTTACGTGGGCGTTGTACTACTGCTGGCAGGAATATCAGATGACCCTTGACAAGTCAATTCTTTCGGAGGTTGTTTATCCCGCTCTGCGCGGAGCTGTGCAGTATTATTCCCACTTTCTTTATAAGGGCGATGACGGAAAGCTTCATCTTCCGCACACCGCTTCGCCCGAATATATCGGCGCAAAGGGTCCCGACTCAAACTACGATATGTCCCTTATGAACTGGGGATTCAGAACAATTCTTGAAGTCTGCGATATTCTCGGCATTGATGACTGCGAAAAAGCAAACTGGAAAAATATTATAGAAAACCTTGCCGATTATCCTCATGACGATAAAGAAGGCTTCTATATTTCAAACGAAACGAAATATGAGGTATCTCACAGGCATTATTCACATCTGCTCGCTTTCTATCCCCTGCGTGTGTGCAAAGACAGAAAGCTGCTTGAAACATCGCTTGAATACTGGCAGAGCAAGAAAGAGGCTCTTTTAGGCTATTCGCAGACAGGCGCGGCTTCAATGCGTGCTATGCTCGGCGACGGCAACAGGGCGCTTCAGCACATAAAAAATCTTTTTGACGGATTTATTACACCTAACACAATGTATAACGAAGATGTCAATCCCGTTATTGAAACTCCCCTTTCAGCGGCTACAAGCATTCAGGATATGCTTATTCAGTCTCACGACGGTATTGTTGACGTATTCCCTGCCGTTCCGGACAAGTGGAGCGATGTACGTTTTGAAAAATTCAGAGCGTGGGGAGGATTTGAAATTTCCGCGGAAAGAAAAGACGGAAAAACACAGTACATCACAGTCCGCAATCTGTGCGGTGAAAAGTGTCTGCTTAAATCTGACGCAAAACTAAATTACTCGGAAAACAGCAGCGGACTTTATGAAATAGATATAGAAAAAGGCGAAAGCGTTACGCTTTACGCTGAATAATTCCGGAGGAAGTTAAAATGTTCATCAGCGAAAAATACGGCGGCAAGTGTCCCGTTTCATTTGAAATTTTCCCGCCTAAAGGCGAGTTTGATATTGAGAACGTACGCTCACTCATAAACGATTTAAAGGTACTCTCTCCCGATTTTATCAGCGTTACATATTCGGCAGGCGGCGGCGGAAACAGCAAAAAAACTATTGATATCGCTTCGATTATCAAAAATGAATTCAGCATTGACGCTGTATGTCACATGACTTGCATTAATTCCGATAAGACGGAGGTTCAGTCGGTTATTGACTCAATTAAAGCGAACGGAATTGAAAATGTTCTCGCTCTCAGAGGTGATATTGTCGAGGGCAAAGCTCCCACGGATTTTCTCTATGCCAAGGAGCTTATTCCGCTGATTAAATCAAACGCCCTGTGCGCCGGAGCTGCGTGTTACCCGGAGGGTCATGTTGACTGCTATGACGAAGAGCTTGACATTGAATACATGAAAGAAAAGCAGGACGCGGGTGCGGAATTCTTTTTAAGCCAGCTTTTCTTTGATACAACAGCGTATTATAAATTTATGGAACGCTGCGCGCGCCACGGTATAAACAAGCCGATTTCAGCCGGAATTATGCCAATGCGCACCAAAGAGCAGATTATGCGATTCATTTTCATGTGCGGCGCATCGCTCCCCAGAGGAATAATCAATCTTCTTAACAAATACGAAAACGACGCTGAATCGCTCAAATCAGCCGGTGTTGAATATGCGTCAAATCAGATAATCGAGCTTATGAAAAACGGCGCGCAGGGAATTCATATCTATACCATGAACAGACCAGAAATCGCCGCCGAAAATCTCGGGAGAATAAAGAATGAGGGACTTCGGTAAGGATATCCTTTACTGTCTGGGCTACGGAAACAAAGAGCCTGATGAAAAGACAAAATCACTTATTGATAAAATCAGAGACGATACAGTATCCGGAATTAAGCCAAAGGCTGTTCACGGCACATTTCCGACTGAAAATCTCAACTTTTCGGGCTGTGATATAAAAGAGCACCTGAACGGCTCGGAAGAATGCATACTTTTCGCCGCCACACTCGGTACCGAAAGTGAAAGACTTTCAGCTTTGTATCAAAAAAAGGATATGGAAGAGGCGGTTATATTCGACTGCGTTTGTGATGCGTATATTGAAGCGTTTTCTGATGAATATTGTGACGAGCTGTTAAAAGAATACAGACAGCGCGGACTTTATCTGAATACAAGATATTCGCCCGGCTACGGAGATTTCGGCATTGAGCATCAGAAAGAATTCATCACGCTTTTAAACTGTGAGCGGTCAATAGGGCTTACTGTTAATGACAGCTCGGTTCTTCTGCCGCGCAAAAGTATAACCGGTGTTATGGGAATTTTCAGCTTCCCGCCTAAAGGAAAAGCAAGAGGCTGTGCGGCGTGTAATATGTTTAAGACCTGCAAAATGAAAGGAAAAAGCAAATGTTTGAGACAGACAGATTTTTAATAATTGACGGCGGTATGGGTACAATGCTTCAGTCAAGAGGACTCAAAGCAGGCGAAAAGCCTGAGCTTTTCATTCTTGACAATCCCGATATACTTACCGATATCCACAGGCAGTATGTCGAAGCCGGCGCAAATGTTGTCACCACATGCACATTCGGCGCGAGCAGATATAAATTAGGCAGTGACGAATTGAGTGAAAAGGTAATTTCCGCCGCTGTTGCCGCCGCGAAAAAATCAGGTGCGGAATATGTCGCGCTTGACATAGGTCCGTGCGGCGCACTGCTTGAGCCTGTCGGCTCGCTGTCTTTCGACGAGGCTTATGATATGTTCGCCGCGCAGGTTAAAGCAGGTGTTAAGGCGGGCGCAGACCTTGTTATTATCGAAACTATGTCTGATCTGCTCGAAATAAAGTCAGCGGTTTTTGCGGCAAAAGAAAATTCAAATCTTCCCGTTGTCGCTACAATGACGTTTGAAAGCGACGGAAAAACTTTTCTCGGTACAGACGCGAAAACAGCCGCAATAGCTCTCACCTCATTCGGTGCTGATGCGGTCGGTGTAAACTGCTCTTTGGGACCGAAAGAGTTGAGTAATGTTATTGATGTGTTTACAGAATACTCAGGTGTTCCCGTTGCGATGCAGCCGAACGCAGGTCTGCCTGTTATCGAAAGCGGCGAAACAAAATATAAAATTACCCCCGATGAATTTGCAGAAAGCAGTGCTGAAAAAGCCGCGAAAGGCGTTCTGATTTTCGGCGGCTGCTGCGGAACTACTCCCGCTCATATTAAAGCCCTTAGTGAAAGGCTCAAGACACTCAGACCTGTCAAACTCCCCGAAAAGCGTTTCACTGCGTTCACAAGCGGAAGAAGCACAGTTATGCTTGACGGATACAACAGCGCAGTCATCGGTGAAAGAATAAATCCCACAGGTAAAAAGAAGCTCAAAGAAGCTCTCAGAAATCAGAATTTTGATTATGTTATAAATGAGGCTCTTTCGCAGGAGGAAAACGGAGCGGATGTACTTGACGTCAACGCGGGTCTTCCCGAAATAAATGAAAAAGCAACACTTATTTCGATGGTTAAAGAAATTCAGGCGATATGTTCCCTGCCGCTTCAGATAGATTCGTCTGACCCGGAGGTTGTTGAGGCCGCTGTCAGAATTTACAACGGTAAGCCGATAATAAATTCCGTGAACGGAACGGAAGAAAGCATGACAAAAATTCTGCCTATAGTTAAAAAATACGGTACGGTGGTTGTGGCTCTTACTCTTGACGAAAGCGGAATCCCGCCCACCGCCGAAGGCAGACTGACTGTTGCCGAAAAAATTATAAACAGAGCCGAAAGTATGGGCATAAGCCGTCATAATATTCTTGTCGACTGCCTTGTGCTTACGGTATCCACCAATCAGAGTGCCGTTAGGGAAACTATAAAAGCAGTCTCACTTGTAAAAGAGAAGCTCGGTGTAAAAACGGTTCTCGGTGTAAGTAATGTTTCTTTCGGAATGCCGAACCGTGAACTTATCAACGCGGCTTTTCTGGCAGAGGCTTACGGTGCCGGTCTTGATATGCCTATACTTAATCCGCTGGCACAGAAATACAAAGAAATCATCGCCGCCCATAAAGTTATTAATAACGAAGATATTTCGGGCGTTTCATTCATAGAGAAATATTCAAATTCGGAGCTTAGCGCAAAGCCTGCTGTTTCTGACAGCAGACGTGACTTGAAAGACATAATAATCAGCGGGATAAAAGGTGAAGCAAAAGCGGCTGTCACTGAGCTTCTCAAAGAAAAATCTCCGCTTAATATAATAAATGAGTATTTTATTCCATCGCTCAACATTGTCGGTGACGGATTTGAAAAAGGAACAATGTTTCTGCCTCAGCTCATGGCGTCTGCTCAGACTGTCAAGAACGGATTTGAAGCCATAAGTGAAACAATGGGTGCTGCTTCTCCGACAAAAGGAAAAATCATTCTCGCTACCGTCAAAGGCGACATTCACGATATCGGCAAAAATATCGTGAAAATGCTGCTTGAAAATTACGGTTACGACGTTATTGATTTGGGAAAAGATGTTTCATCCGAAGCCATTGTTGAAGCGCAGAAAGAAAGCGGTGCAAAGCTTGTAGGCTTAAGCGCGCTTATGACTACCACGGTAAAATCCATGAAAGACACAATTGAAGCTCTTAACGAGGCGGGAGCTGACTGCAGGGTTATGGTCGGCGGAGCTGTTCTTAATGAGGAATACGCCGCAATGGTCGGCGCGGATTTTTATGTCAGCGATGCTACACAGTCTGCAAAGGTTGCGGCGGAGGTGCTTTGCGGTGAATAATGATAAATACGGATTTTTTCTTGATATAGACAACACACTTTACACAAAAGGTGTTATCTGCCGGCAAAACAGAGAAGCAATAGAATATGTAAGAGCAAACGGGCATTATGTATTCATAAACACCGCCCGTTCGCTTGCGAATATACCCGAACCTGTCGCGGAGCTTCCTGTTGACGGATTTATCACAAGTCTCGGATGCAGTATTGTAATAAACGGAGAAAAACTTTTCAGCGTCTCTTTTGACCCGAAAGATGTCGCGGATGAATTTGATTATATTACCGAAAACGGAATGAAGCTCTTTGTAGAGGGAGAAAATACAATTATCGGCAACAAATACTACAAAGACAATTCAGATTTTCAGATTGTTGAAAACGGTGAGGAACTTATTCGGAAATTCGGCAATGAGAATATGCCCAAAATTTTTATAAGCGGTGTGCTTCCCGAAAAACATATGGAATATCTGAGTAGAAAGCATACTGTATTTCAGCACCCCGGTTACGCGGAATACGCCGTTGAAGGCTGTTCCAAGGCGACGGGAATGTTATTTGCCGCAGAAAAATGCGGAATACCCGAAAAGAACTGCGTTGCAATGGGTGACAGTGTCAATGACAGAGACATGCTTGAAGCGGCCGGAATAAGCGTTGCTATGGGTAATTCTGTGCAGGAAATCAAAGATTTGTGCGACATTGTAACCTGCGATGCAAAGGACGGCGGCGTAGCCGAAGGCATGTACAAAATAATATTGTAAAATTTTTCATAAAACGAACTTTACCGATTGATTTAAAGTGATTTTCAGTTTATAATTGTAAATTGATGTATTAATATTTTGGAGCTGATACAGTGAACTACCTGCTTGACAAAAAATTGTTAAAAGCAACCGTTATTAACATCGAATGGGAAAGAGTCAATCTTTATATTGATGTTAAAGTTGATTTCAGCGCAAATTCCGCGCAGGATATTCCATTGTCTTTTTATGCGGTCAACAAAAGATTTGCGGCAAAAGCTAAATTTAAAATTCTTAATATTACCGATGATAACGTCTACAGACTTTATATAAACGTTACCAATCCGGGTTACGCCAGATGTCTGCCCAGAGGTCAGTACAGTATTCATGTCTGCTATGAAGACAGTGACCTTGCTATATGCATGGCGGATCTCGCGATAGTCAGAACCATGAACAACTATTCGCGCAGCTTTTTTTATACCGCAAAAACCAGAGTTTACAATGTATTCTTTTATGTTGATGAAAACGACGGCAGCGACCTTCCGTTTAAAATGGATATTCTGGCTTCAACGGCAACCGGCATGGGAAACAACGACACTATTCCCGAATCCCCCGCTGATGTTGCCAACGGACCCGATATAAAAGAGGTAAAAAAGAAAAAGCGTCACAAAAAATGGGCGCTTAAGCTGCGTAAAATATATTTTCTTGCCCACAAATTTTATGTTCATTTCGGCAGAAGCGGCAAGCCTAAAATTCTGTTTATGTCCGAACAGAATGACTATATAGGTACAAATGAGGAAGCGCTTTATAAGCGAATGATGGAAAGAGGGCTTGACAGTGTTTATGATTTTACATTCTCTTTCAGAAGCTCGGTTATCGACCATTATCCGATAAAAAGCTGGTTTAAACTTATAAAGCTTGTGGGTCAGAGTACGATTATTGTCCTCGATGACCATGCCCCCATTTTTGAATGGCTCAACGCAGGCAAATATTCAAAAATCATTCAGCTCTGGCATGCGGGCGCGGGCTTTAAATCTTCAGGCTACAGCCGCTGGGGGCACAACGGCGGGCCTACACCTTTCGGCTGTCACAGGCAGATAACCTACGGTGTAGCGGGTTCAAAAAAGGTTGCGCATTTCTTCGCCGAGATATGGGGCATAAACAATGAAAACGTTCTTCCGACCGGACTTCCGAGAATGGATGAATATCAGGACCCGAAGCACCGCAGAAAAATGATCAGTAATCTTTATGAAAGCTTCCCGATTGCAAGAGGAAAAAAGGTTATTCTTTTCGCTCCGACTTACCGAGGGAAGAATAAGACAGATGCGCATTATCCGTATGAGCTGCTTGATTTTGACCGTCTTTATAATTTCTGCGGCGATGAGTACGTTGTAATCTTCAAAATGCCTCCGTGGGTCGCCCAGGGCGCGCCTATAAAAGATGCACATAAAGATAAATTTATTGATGCCGGCCCCCTTGCTAATATTAATGATATTTTCTATATTACCGACCTGCTTATTACCGACTATTCCTCGAATATTTATGAATATTCTCTTATGAGAAAACCGATACTCTTCTTCGCGTTTGATAAAATTCCGTATTCATTCTCAAGAGGATTTCACCGTGATTATGATATATACACTCCCGGTAAAATTGTTGAAACCTTTGATGAAATGCTTGATGCTATCGCAAATGAGGATTACGAAATAGAAAAGCTCTATGCATATATTGATGAACAGTTCGATTATTTTGATTCCAACGCAAGCGACAGAGTAATTGACTGGGCGGTTCTTGAAAATATGCCGGAGGAATTTAAGCTCGCTCTTGCTGAAAGAGAGAGGGAAAATCAGGAAACAGCTCTGCTTGATTTCACGCCTCCGATAACGGAGGAACCCGAAGAAACCGGAATTATAGAAAAACTTCTGCTTAAACTTAAAGATCGCAAAAAGAAACCGGTTCACCGCATGTCCGCTCCGCAGATTCAGATTGATGTTCCCACTGAAGAAGCGATACCGGTTCAGGCGGAAAATATTGCTCCTCAACCGGAGGAATCTTCCAACGAAACAGAAGCCGACAGCTTTTATTCTACGCTTGATGCAGTCGAAACCGACACCGATTCACAGGAAACATCAAACGAATCCGAAACCAACGTAATCTCAAAAGAAGATGCCTCTGCGGAAACAACGGATGAAATCACTCCTGAGCCTCAAAATGAAACGTCATCTGAAGCTGACGCAGAAAGTTCTCCCGAGCGGGAAAGCGATATCACGCCTGATGCTGACGGAAAAAATACTTCTGAGCCGGAAAATGAAGAAATTTCTGAGGAAACAACCAAAGAAATCACCGCTGAGCAGGAAGAAGCCGCCGGACAGAACTAAAGCGCGGCTGAACCGGAATCTCAGGATAACTAAGGTAACTCACTCACCTGTTATGCTGTACTGCCCTGTTAAATCTGCTAATTAGTATATATTTTAATAATTATAATTTGAGGTGACATAAAATGATAATTGATAAAATTGAAAATTATGAGGAATACTTAAATGACCATCCCGAATTCAAGGCAATTTATGACTTTATAAAGGAAGATGCCGCCGAGCAGAAAGCCGACGGAAGCTATGAGCTTGACGGCAGAAAGCTTTTCTGCAATTTAAGCACATACAGAACAAAGTCGGACAAAGACATAAAATTCGAAGCTCACAGAAAATACGCCGATTTGCAGTACATCTGCTCAGGAATCGAAAAAATAGGCTGGGCTCCCCTTGGTGACGTTGAAGGCAAACTCATAAGTGAGGAATACTCAAAAGGTGGTGACATTGCGTTTTATGAAGGTCCCGGAAAATTTGATTTTGTTCTCACAAAAGGTTCTTTCCTTTATCTTGCTCCGGATGACGCTCACGCTCCGTGTCAGTGCGCCGATAAAGAAATGACAGTCAGAAAAATGGTGTTCAAAATTCTTTTATAATCAGATGTGCGGTCATCGGGAACGGACACTTAAAAATATATTCTGTTTAACCTTTTAATCCTGCCGAAAGGCTTGATTATAAATAATATTTTCAGGAGAGTGCTTTTTGAGTAAGTACAACACATTGGAGATTGCGGCATAACCGGGAGGTTTGCCGACAATCAGACGAGCCACCCGCCGAAAGGCAATTGAAGTCGACAATTTTCAGGAGGAAAAATAATGAATACAAATGACTGCATAATTCGTTCGGAACAAGAAAAAGACTACAGAGAAGTTGAAAATCTCATCAGAGAATCATTCTGGAATGTTTATCGCCCGGGGTGCAGTGAGCATTATGTTATTCATAATCTCAGGAGCGACCCTGCGTTTGTAACTGAGCTTGACTTTGTTATGGAGCAAAACGGCAAACTTATAGGGCAGAACGTATTTGTAAAAACTGTAATCAACTCTGATGACGGCAGAAAAATTTCCGTTCTTACAATGGGACCGATATGCATAACACCTGAACTGAAACGCAGAGGATACGGAAAAAAGCTGCTGGATTATTCACTGAATAAAGCCGCGGAGCTTGATTTCGGTGCTGTTCTGTTTGAGGGAAACATTGCTTTCTACGGAAAAAGCGGTTTTGATTACGCTGAGAAATTCGGTATCCGCTATCACGACTTACCGGAAGGTGCGGACACGTCATTCTTTCTGTGCCGTGAACTGATTCCGGGATACCTTAACGGTATCACAGGCGTATATCAGACACCATGCGGCTATTATGTTGATGATGCCGATGTAGAGGAATTCGACAAAAATTTCCGCAAAAAAGAAAAGCTTAAGCTTC
>JAZLLB010000165.1:0-9080 GCA_045597925.1 Acutalibacteraceae bacterium | reverse complement strand
ATTGCAGTGCTGAAGCGGAAGGTCGATATAATTGAGGATTTTTTTCTCCCTCGCCATGGTGTCGATAAGCTCATCTGTAATTTTATCAGGATAGCAGTAGAGCAGTCTTATCCATTCGATGCCGTCAAGTGTGCAAAGCTGAGTAAGCAGCTCAGGCAGCTTGTATTCACCGTAAATATCAGTGCCGTAAGCCGTTGTATCCTGAGCTACAACAATAAGCTCTTTAACTCCGATTTCCGCCAGCTGACGGGCTTCTTCTACAATACTTTCCATTTTGCGGCTGCGCATTGCCCCTCTGATTGACGGGATGGTGCAGTATGTGCAGCAGTTGGAGCAGCCGTCCGCTATTTTTATATATGCCCAGTATGACGGAGTTGTAAGAATACGCTGAGCATCAAGAGGAAGCTCACACTGAGGCGGAAAAACGGAAGCTCCGTTTCCCTCTATCGCGTTTTTAACTATATTTACAATATCACCGTTTGCGCCGATACCCACAACGGCATCAACCTCGGGAATTTCAGAAAGAATTTCATCTTTATATCTCTGAGCAAGGCAGCCGGTAACTATTATTGAGCCGATAATTCCCTCTTTTTTCATGTCTGCCATGTCGAGGATATTTTCTATCGCTTCTTTTTTCGCATCATCAATAAAACCGCAGGTGTTGACGATAACCGCGTCACAGCCGTCAACATAATCAACTATCTCAAAGCCGGCCTCATCAAAGGCGGCGAGCATATGCTCAGCATCAACCTGATTTTTGGGGCAGCCGAGAGAAATCAAACCGATTGTATATGACATTTAATCCCAACTTTCTTCGTAAAAATCCTGTGAAAACGCGTTGAACGCCTGCCGTATTTCACTGCCTGAATAACCTGCACGCATAAGATACGCGGCGGCACGGCGGCGCTGTTTTTCATCATTCTCTATATTATAGTATTTTTTACTGATAATATCAACCATTCTTTGAATATTATCCTCCTCAAAAAAAAGCTCTTCCACGGTATCCTCGGCAAGGCTTCTGTCAATTCCTTTTGCGTTAAGCTCATAAAGAATTCGCCTTTTGCCGAAGCCCTTCTTTTCAAAAAGCTCATTTGCGTACATTTCGGCAAATCTTTTGTCATCAAGCAATCCGATTTTCTGAAGACGTGCGACAGCTTCGGCGGCAAACTCGGGCTCATGATTTTTCAGCAGTTTCAGGTAAAGCTCTCTTGAGCTGTGTTCACGGCGTGAAATAAGCTGTGCGCCCGCGTTAAAAGCACGCCGAGAGCCTGCCGCTTCTTTAAACGCGGCAAGCTCTCTTTCGTCTATTTCATCGCCTGAGACATATCCGCAGGAAAACCAGTATGCGGAATCTACCGTCAGCAGATATTCCCCGTCAATATGAACGTGGATTTTGTTATATCTTCCTTCTTCAGCAGTAATTTTCATCAGTCATCATCATCCACGCTGATATCAAGCTTAACACCCGAAGCGGGAGCCGCGGGAACTTTTGCCGTTTTTTCCGCTTTAACATTTGACGGAGCCGCTTTTGAAAGCAAATCAATATTTTCAAGAACTTTCTTTTCGAGTTCCTCGGCAAGCTCTTTGTTTTCTTCAATCATCTTTTTAACATTGTCTCTGCCCTGACCGAGCCTTTCGCCGTTATATGAGAACCAGGCACCGCTCTTCTGAATTATTTCAGCTTTAACCGCGAGGTCGAGAATTTCGCCTGATTTTGAAACGCCCTTGCCGTACATAATATCAAACTCAGCTTCTTTAAACGGAGGAGCCACTTTGTTTTTGACGATTTTTGCCTTCGTTTTGTTGCCAATAGTTTCGCCGCCTGTGAGTTTGATTGCTTCAACTTTTCTTACGTCAATGCGGATTGACGCATAAAATTTCAGAGCGCGGCCGCCGGTGGTGGTTTCGGGGCTGCCGTATACAACACCGATTTTCTCTCTGAGCTGATTAATAAAAATAATAATTGTATTGGTTTTTGCGCAGGCACCGGCAAGCTTTCTTAAAGCCTGAGACATAAGTCTCGCGTGAGCACCGACATGGGAATCACCCATTTCGCCTTCGATTTCCGACCGTGGAACAAGAGCGGCAACAGAGTCAATAACCATAATGTCAATAGCGCCGGAACGTACAAGAGCCTCGGCGATTTCAAGCGCCTGTTCGCCGTTATCAGGCTGAGAAACAAGCAGAGAATCAACGTCAACACCGAGATTCGCCGCGTAAATCGGGTCAAGCGCGTGTTCAGCGTCGATAAACGCAGCTTCACCGCCTTTTTTCTGCGCCTGAGCAATGCAGTGAAGAGCGAGAGTGGTTTTACCTGACGATTCCGGCCCGTAAATTTCAACTATTCTTCCCTTTGGCAGTCCGCCGATACCTGTTGCGATATCAAGTGAAAGCGAGCCTGTTGAAATAGCTTCAATATTCAGTGCTTTATTTTCGCCAAGACGCATAACCGCACCCTTGCCGTACTGCTTTTCGAGCTGCTTCAAAGCGGTTTCAAGAGCTTCCGCTTTATTTTCTGGAATAACTATTGTCTTGTCTTTCGTTGCTTTTGCCATTTTAAATTACCTCCGTTTGCCGTACATTTGTTCGTTTGGTGTATTATACAATATGAAACTGATAAATGCAATAGAAAAATTGAAAAATTTTTAAAAAAATATTTTATAAAGCTATTGATTTTATCGCGGATATCTGTTAGAATACCATTTGTTGTTTAGTATTCGTGACGATTAAAGGAGGTGCCTCAAATGGCAAAATGCGAATTCTGTGATAAATCCGTAACATTCGGTATCAAGGTATCACACTCACACAGACGTTCAAACAGAACATGGAAGCCCAATGTTAAGCGTGTTAAGGCAATTGTTGACGGTTCGCCCCGCAGAGTATATGCCTGCACAAGATGCTTGCGTTCAGGCAAGGTAACACGTGCCGTTTGATTACCAATCAGATATGTGAGGCTGTCCTGTCGGGCAGTCTCTTTGTCTTTACTAAGGATATAAAATTTTCAGAACGGAGAAAAAATGTATGGCGCAGTTAATGATGCAGGCAAAAATAAAAGAATGTAAATTTCCTGAATTTTATGACGATATTTCATACCGCCGTTTTAACGGTACGGCAGAGGATATTGACGCATGGGTTGATATCTGCCGAAACGGTCTCGGCTCTGAGGAAGACGGACCTGAAAAGTATGACGCGTGTATGCTCGGCAGAAGGGGATATAAGCCCACTGATACTTTTTTTGTGCTGAAAGGCGGTCGCCCTGTCGGCACGGTAACCGCTGTTGTTTACGATGAAGATAAAATGGGATATCTTCATATGGTCGCGGCGAGAAAAGAAGTCTGCGGTATGGGTATCGGAAATTACATGAATGAAATCGCGAACGCAGAGTTTTATTCAAGAGGCTGCGATGCCGCTTATCTGACAACCGATGAATTCAGAATTCCCGCAATTAAAAGTTACCTCAAGGCGGGATATCTGCCTGTTCAGTATGACACCGGCATGAAAGAGCGCTGGGAAAAGTGGCTCTCTGAGTTCGGCTATTCAGATATTGATTTTATTGACGAAGACGGCAACAAGGTAGATACGTTACTGCCGACAGAAAAATAAAAAGGAGCTTTTGCCATGAAAAAGATAATTTCGGTTATTCTCAGTACCGTAATGGTTATTTCCGCTGTTTCAGTCGGAATTTCAGCTGTTGAAAACAAGCCTGACCTTTCTTTCGCTGTCGCGTCAGACCTTCATTTTAATCAGCCGAGAGAGGAGCTTGAAAACACAATCACCTATGAGCCTCTTTACTGGTACGCCAACCGCCGCTGTGCCATGGAAGACGAAAGCGGTTACATAATTGATGAATTTTTAAAGCAGTGCTCTGAAAATGATGACTGTCAGTTTGTACTTATCCCGGGCGATATGGCTGATAACGGAAGAACCCGCCCCGAAGACCACAGAGCCGTTGCCGCGAAACTCCAGAAATTCGAGGAAGAAACAGGTAAACCTGTTTATGTAATCAACGGCAATCATGACGCCTCGGTTGAGTCAAACACAACATATGATTTATTTAAAGAGATTTATCACAATTTCGGTTATGACGAGGCTCTTGCGGTTCGAGATGATGACTGCTCATATACCGCGGATCTTTCGGAAAAATACAGACTGATTGCGCTTGACTCCAATCATCCCACAGCCTCAACCGAAGACGGTATCACCAATAAAAAGCTTAACTGGGTTAAAAAGCAGGCTGAGCAGTGCGAAAAAGACGGAAAATATCCGATTCTTATGATGCACCATAACCTGTTAGACCATCTGCCTATACAGAGAATAATCAGCAGAAATTTCATAATCAAAAATCATTTTATCACAGCGCAGCGCTTTGCCGACTGGGGAATCAAAACTGTTTTCACCGGTCATGAGCATTGTAACGACGCGACAAGCTACACAAGCGCGCTGGGCAACAAAATTTATGATTTCACAACTACCTCACTTACAATGTTCCCGCTTCAATACAGATTCTTCACATTTACAGATGATGAAATAAAATACGAGAATAAAACGGTTGACACGATTGACTATGAAGCCCTTACCGCCAACACAAAGGGATATACAGATGAAATGATTGACGGCATGAAGGCTGACCTTTATGAGTATTCAAAGAACTTCCTTAAGGCGGGCATTAAATACAGACTGGGCCGGGACCTCAATGTTGAAAAAACGGGTGTAAAGGAAGACGCCTTTTATTATGATACAGTCGCGACAGCAATCGGCGACCTGACAGAGCTTCTTGATATGCCGCTTTACGGTGAAAACAGTGTTCAGCAGCTTGCCAGTCAGTACGGAATTGACCTTCCCGATACGAAGTATAAGAGCGGGTGGGACCTTGTCGGCGAGCTTATGGCATGGCATTACGCGGGTGAGGAGCCGTTCGATATGACCTCAACGCCTGAGGTTACGCTGCTTCTCAGAACAGCCGCGTTTATTATTCGCAAGGATTTAGCGGATGTCAGTGACGTTTCGCTGTTCAAAGCCGCCAATAAATTCCTTAATAAAAACGGTATGGAAACCTTGGGCAATCAGATTACTCTTTTCTGCGTTGAGGCGTTCGGTTCTTATACCGCACTCGAATATTTTATTGCAGCTGTCGCTTCTCCCATCGCGTACACTTTCGCCTATGATGATGACGGAGTACCGGATAACCACGGAACTATTGAGGGTTACGGTACAGTGTCAAAAAGCGGAAGAACCGATAATATCAAAGATAATATTAAAAACTTTTTCAGAAAAATCGCTGTTTACGCAAAGCTGATGATTAATTATTTTGTCAGCATTATTACAAAGTTTTTTAAATAAGGCTTAAAATAATTCTCATTAAAGTATATATCAGAAATCTATTATTGAATCCGGTGAATGGAAATGTCTTCAAAAATACTGAGCTTCTTACTTTCAATTGTCGCTTTGTTCAGCGGTCTTGCCATAAGCGACAACTCAGACGCGGTTAGATACAGAAATTTACCGTACGGTCTGAGTGCTCGCAGGCAGACTCTCGACCTGAACATACCTAAGTCCGTTAAAGGCGATGCCAATGTTATCGTTTTTATTCACGGCGGAACATGGTGTGCCGGCTCAAAGAACGATTTTGAAGCGTCCGTTGAAAAATTCTCCGGGAAAGGATATGTCAGCGCGGCCGTAAATTACCGCTTCTGCGGATTTCCCGATTATATTTCAGTTGAAGATATTTTAGACGATATTTCCGCCGCTCTTTCAAAAATCAAAGAAAAGGCTGCCGAACACGGCGTTAAGCTCCGCGGAGTTATGTTTGAGGGAGTTTCAGCCGGAGCGCATCTGTCGCTGCTTTACGCATATAAAAAAGCCGGCGAAGCACCGCTGAAGCCTGTTGCGGTTGTAGCGAAAAGTCCCGCGACAGATTTCACTGATATGACGTTATATGACGGTTCGCTTCACGAGCTTAATCCCGATGAATGGAGTATATCAAAAAGTGAATGGTGCAGACATCTTTCGTCCATGACGGGAAAGCTCATCACAAAGCGGAACCTTGAGAAAAAGACCGAGATTTTATATGACATCTCTCCGATAAAGTATGTTAATAAAAGCTCTGTTCCTACTATTCTCGTTCACGGCACAAAGGATACCGTTCTTCCTTATTCAAACTCGGTGAACCTTGAGAAGAAATTGAAAAAATGCGGCGTTGAGCATGAATTTATTACCTTCAAGAATTCGGGACACAGCTTGAGCGGCTCTCCCAAAGACAGCGAAGAATTCAGCAAAGCATATAATAAATATATCAAAAAATATCTTAATGTATGAACAGAAAAAACGGAAACCGCAGGAACAACGGTTTCCGTTTTTTATTTATTAAAGGTAATCCCAGTCGCCTGACGGATATTCGGAAGTTTCAAGACTGTTCTGCTGAAGAACTCTGCACGGCTCGTCAACCGAAAACGTATAAACTCTTGAATAATCCGTTCCCGCCGCTATCATAAGTGTTTTACGGTTTGAATTATAAACCGCGCTCCAAAGAGCTTCAACACGCCACGGATACACCGGATGCTGATAATCAAGTTTAACATATCTGAGCAAATCCATCGCTTCTGTTTCTGTCATAACGCCGTTTTTGGCCTTGAGAGCACGCTTAACAGCATCTGTTCTGTCATAACCGTGCTGCTCAACTTTAAACGAGCCGATATTTCTGGTTATGCTGTAATTTGCGGCGTAGCAGAGCTTGATATCGTCATTTTCGTAAACAGAGCCTGAATCACTGTATTTTTCGCTGCCTTTTTCATAAACCTTGAGTACATTATCTATATACTCAACTATAACAGACCTTCCCGTGCTGTCAGAAAGCTGATAGTGATAACAGCAGAAAAGGGAATCCCGCATATTATACTTTTTGAAAAGCTCAACCGCCTCGTCAACATTTGCGCAGGTATCAAGAACAGCTCTTACCATAGCTGTTGTGGTAATATTGAGCTTAGAGGCATCAGTCTGCTTGGTTGCCTTGGCCTTTATCTGAAGAACCGCAATACTCAAGCCTTTTTCATTCACGCCGTCAACACATGAGTACGGTGCGAGAAGAAGCTGAGCTGTTCTCGCAGTACTTAATTTATGCCGTTTTTTACCGTATGTAAGAAAGTTGTGGTCAACAACCGAAACGCTTTTATAATGGTTCTCGGGATGTGTCCACAGTACAAGGCACGGAGCAACCTTAAAGTCGAAATTTCTGCCCATTATGTGGTCACCGTCGGGAGTGAAAGCGTCAAACGTGGTACATCCGCCGCCTTTAGCAGTGCCGATTGTGAAATCACTTTCTTTGTATGAGGAAAGATTCACTATGAATTTAATCAAATCACCGATACTTGACACTCCCTGCTTTAAAAGGCCGTCAATATCGTAGTTGTTTTTGTAGTCAAGAAGAACAACGTTTTCATCAAGAATTTCCGCCGATGCTCTTGTAAGCTTTCTGAGTTCCTTGTTGGTTTTCATTTGAGACATAATACTTTGCTCCGTTATCTTAAATTTTTTTCATCATATATTTATAAAAATCAACAGCAGGCGCAAGCGCATCAATATCAATATTTTCATCATATCCGTGAATGCTTGACATTTGCTGGTCACTGATTTTAAACGGGAGAAATCTCAGACAGTTTTCACTGTTCCTTGAAAAATATCTGCAGTCACTCGCCGCAGTCATAATATAAGGAACGGTTTTTACATCCGGATAAATCTCAGAAACAGCAGATTCAATAAGTCTGAACGCGTCTGAGTTAAAGTCTGATATCGGCGACTCAAAACCGGGGTCGATAACTTCTACGTCAATATCATATTTTTGGGCAATTTTTGTGACAGCCTCAATGCTTTTTCTGCCGCCCTGATGATGCGAAAATCTCATATTTCCGGTAACAAACGCCTCCTGAGGAAGAACATTCAGTCCCTCTGAGCCGCTTGCCATCGTGAATGCCAGAGTAGTTTTAAAAAGCGCACCCGCAACAGGTGAAACAGAGGGTACGACAGCCTTTATAAGCGGCTTGAATTTTTCCGCATTTCCGCATATGAATTTCAGAGCACCCGACATCTCAGGCGCAAGTCTCTCAAGCATTTCTCTGATTGCAGGCGACATTTCCGAGACGAAAATGTTTGATCTTTCAACAGCCGACATAAATTTTCCGAGTTTTACAAGCGGAGTGTTTTTACCCGGAGTTGAAGCGTGACCGCCGTTTGAGCGGGCGATGAATTTTAAATCTGCGCAGCCTTTTTCGCCCATTCCCACCATTGCGTAATAGCCTTTAACTCCGGCAATGGGTTCACCGACGATCATTCCGCCCTCATCAAGCACAAAATCAAACCTGATATTTCTTCTTTCAAGCTCTTTTGAAATAGAATCAGCACCGCTGCCAGTTGTCTCTTCCGTACATGATGTTTCAAAATAGACGTCTCTTTCAGGAACAAAACCTTCTGATACAAGCTCGTCCGCCGCCTGAAGCATTCCGAAAAGACCGGCTTTGTTGTCTAACGCTCCGCGTCCCCAGAGCTTGCCGTCTAAAACCACCGGATTAAACGGGTCATGCTTCCACTTGCCGACAGCTTCAACCACATCATGGTGGTTCATGAAAAGAACGGGTTTTTTGCCCGTGTCTTTCCCTTCCCATCTCATAAGCAGACTGCCGCTGAAGGATTCTGTCTTGCATACGCGGAAAATATTCGGGAACAGCCTTTTCAGCAGAGCGTGAAAATTCAGGAACTTTTCTTCATCAATATAATCATAATTTGAAACAGTTTCACATCTTATCATCTCAGATAAAATGCCTGTATATTTTTCTGTCCTGATGTCAGTCATTCCAACCTCCGAATTCAATACAAAAAGCAATATCAATGTATTATACCACATTGTAATACAAAAAACAACCAATATATTGAAATTTTATTTTATTTACTCTGCGTTGTAAATAGATGTGACCCATTTTTCCTAAAAAAGAAGGAACTAAATGGTATAATGTTTTCATCTGCTTTGGAACGGAGCCGTAGGCGAAGTGGAAAAGCAGATGAAAACGGCGCGGCTCACGCCGACAGCTTTT
>JAZLLB010000164.1:0-29518 GCA_045597925.1 Acutalibacteraceae bacterium | reverse complement strand
AACGCAGAGAGTTTAACCGTATGATTGAGTGTGCGAAAAGCGGTGACTTCGATTTGATTATTACAAAGGAAATTTCCCGATTTGCCCGTAACACTCTCGACAGTATTTTCTATACCCGTGAACTGAAAAAATACGGTGTGGGCGTAATATTTCTTAACGATAACATCAACACTCTTGACGGTGATGCTGAGCTTCGTCTTTCAATTATGTCTTCCCTTGCACAGGAGGAAAGCCGCCGCACATCACAGCGTGTGAAATGGGGACAGAAGCAGAGAATGGCGGATGGCGTGGTTTTCGGCAGAAGTATGTTAGGTTATGATGTTGAAAACGGCAAAATCACAATAAACGAAGAAGGTGCAAAAATTGTAAGGCTGATTTTTCACAAGTTTGTTGACGAGGGCAAGGGCTGTGCAACTATTGCCCGTGAGCTTCGTGAGGAAGGCATACGCCCTATGCGTTCAAAGGAATGGAGCAATACCGCCATTTTGCGTGCTTTACGAAACGAAAAATACTGCGGCGACCTTGTTCAGCAGAAAACATTTACTCCCGATTACCTTTCGCACGAGAAAAAATACAACAAAGGTGAAGAAGAATTTATCATAATCAAAGATCACCACGAGCCGATTATTTCCCGTGAAATGTTTGATGCGGCAAACAAAATTCTTGATGCGAGAACGCTTTCCCCCGAAGCAAAGTCAAAGCACTCAAACCGTTATCCTTTTTCGGGCAAGATTATCTGCGGAAAATGCGGCAGTACATATTCGGCAAGGTATAAAAAGAAAAACGGCGTTGTTGTTTACAAGGTGTGGAACTGCATGGAGGCTCACAAAAACGGCAGACCGCACATTGACCCTGCGGGCAATCATATCGGCTGTTCAAACAACGCCATAAATAATGAGGATGCAATAGCAATAATGAGCTCTGTTTGTAAACAGTTTGACTTTGACCGTGTAAAAATAACAAACAATCTCATTTCCGCAATAGATAAAGTATTATCACTCGATATGCAGAAAGCAGATATTGCTTCAATTCACGAAAAAATCGAGGACACAAAGAAAAAGCGAACAGGTCTTATAGAGCTGTTCACTGCGGGAGATATTGACCGTGAGGAATTCACCGCTCTGCGTGAGAAATATGAGACAGAGCTTGACGGGCTTTACGGACTTATTGAAAGCATAGACAAGCAACAGGAAATGGTGGAAAATCACAATAAAATTATTGAGGAAATAAAAAATACCATTGAAGAAATCATCAACGGAATGGCGTACGAGGACGAATATTATTCGCAGGTGCTTGACCGTATGGTTGTTCACGACAGGGAGCATATTGATGTGTATCTCAAAATGCTGCCGGGAAAATGGACTTACGCCATCGCAAAGGCGGGAAAACTGTGTGAATTCACGGGAAATACCGCCGAAAACGGCAATATGCTCCACCAAAATACAGATGTACCTATATCTGTCAGAAGACCTTTCAATTCAGCGTATGGCATGGAGTAACGCTGACTGAGATAACGCAGTGACGCTCCGAGTTCGCCATCGGGTCCGCCGTATTGGCTTATGATTATCTGAGCATATTTGGGGTTTGGATTTGCGATTTTTACAGGGTACTGAAGTTTTTTCTCATATACAAACATCAGCGGCAGCCTCCTTCATAATCCCACGGCCACGGATTTTTAAGCCAGTTTGCGCCGGGCATACCCGTGTTGCAGTAAAGTGAACCGTATTTTGCCTCATATTCTCTTTTAAGCATCTTATATTTTTCTTCGTATTTTGAATAAAGTCTCAGCGCACCGATATCTTCGGGGTGGGTGTCAAGATAAAGGTGAAGCTCCCACATCGCGAACTGAGCAGCCTGAAGCGATATGCTCAGGGATTTATTGTCTTTCATCTGGAACCGCTTCCTTTAAGGGGCTTGCTCAGACATGGAAAAAGCGTACCGCACGCAAGCGCGTTGAATTCGTCATAAGTTGCTGAATCTGTCTGAAACGGAACGTAAGCCATGGCGACTACAGGATTCAGCGGCATTGCGGACTTTGCCGCCGGAAAATCACGCATTGACGTATAGGGCATATTACCGCGCTGTGCATTCAGTGAATAATTCATGTCAAATCTCCTTCATTTTTGATGATGTGTATTTACACATCGGAAATCCTTGCGGATATTCCGTTATCATTTTATGCAAAGAGGAATATTTTGACATTGTTTTGCATAATAAAAAACAGGGACTCTGACGTTTATATGCCGAGTCCCGTTTGCGTTTTATAATTTTACGCTTCTTTTGCCTGATTTCCGGTGTAGAGCTGATAGTATCTTCCATGCTCTTCAATAAGCTGCTCGTGCGTACCGCGCTCTATAATTCTGCCCTGTTCAAGTACCATAATGCAGTCGCTGTTTTTAACAGTTGAAAGTCTGTGAGCGATTACAAATGTAGTTCTGCCCTTCATCAGATTGTCCATACCGTCCTGAACGATTTTCTCGGTTCTTGTATCAATGGAGCTTGTTGCCTCATCAAGAATAAGCACGGGCGGGTCTGCGACCGCCGCTCTCGCTATTGCAAGAAGCTGACGCTGACCCTGACTTAAGTTTGCGCCGTCGCCTGTAAGCATGGTGTTATATCCGTTGGGAAGATGGCGGATAAACGAGTCGGCGTTAGCGAGCTTCGCCGCGGCGATAACCTCTTCGTCCGTAGCGTCAAGCTTACCGTAACGGATATTTTCCATAACCGTGTTGGTGAAAAGGTGAGTATCCTGAAGAACCATGCCGAGAGAATGGCGCAGATCGTCTTTCTTAATCTTATTGATATTTATGCCGTCATAGCGAATTTTGCCGTCCTGAATATCATAAAATCTGTTGATAAGATTCGTGATTGTGGTTTTACCCGCACCAGTGGAACCGACAAACGCGATTTTCTGACCGGGCTCTGCGTACATATCAATATTATGGAGAACCGTCTTCTTTTCATTATAGCCGAAATCAACATCGTCAAACACAACATTTCCCTGAAGCTCAACGTAGTCAACATCGCCTGATTTCTGATGCACGTGTTTCCACGCCCACATTCCCGTACGCTCTTCTGTTTCAATAATTTTTCCGTTTTCTTTCTTGGCTCTGACAAGTGTAACATATCCCTCATCAGTTTCGGGAGTTTCATCGAGCAGAGCGAATACACGCTCAGCACCCGCGAGAGCCATGATAATTGAGTTGAACTGCATGCTTATCTGGTTAATGGGCATGCTGAAGCTTTTGTTGAATGTGAGGAAGCTGGCAAGGTCACCCAGCGTAAGGGCGAAAAAGCTGCCTTTCGGAATAACCATCGCAAGAATACCGCCGACGATAGCGCACAGAACATAGCTCAGATGACCGAGCTGACCGTTGATAGGTCCGATAACATTCGCGAATTTATTCGCGTTGTACGCTGAGTCAAAAAGCTGCTCGTTGAGCTTGTTGAAATCGCTGATATTCTTATTTTCATAGCAGAAAACCTTGACTACCTTCTGACCGTTTATCATTTCCTCAATGTATCCGTTTACAGTACCCAAATCCTTCTGCTGTTTTACGAAATATTTACTGCTCTTTCCAGCCACTTTTTTTGTCACAGCAAGAAGAACACCGACCATAAGAAGCGTTACGGCTGTCAGCGGAATACTCAGCGCAACCATGCACGCAAAGGTTGAAACAATTGTTACAGAGCTGTTGATAATCTGCGGAATACTTGAATTGATAACCTGTCTCAATGTGTCAATATCGTTGGTGTAAACTGACATGATATCGCCGTGTGAATGTGTATCAAAATACTTAATCGGCAGGCTCTGCATCTTGTTGAAAAGCTCGTTTCTGAAATCCTTAAGTGAGCCCTGAGTGACAACAACAAGCGTTCTGCCCTGAATGAATGATGCCGCCGCGCCTGTAAGATAGAAACAGGCAACCCTGATAATCTCATGCAGAAGCGGAGAAAAATCGGGATTTTTTCTCCCGAGCATCGGCACGATAAAATCATCAATAAGAGTTCTTAAAAACAGCGTTCCCTGAATTGTGGCAAAAACATTCACTGCAATGCACGCCAGCACAATAACGCATCTGACTGGATATTTTTTAAAAACGAAACCGAGAAGCCTTTTGAAAAGCTTGCCGGGATTCTTAACCTGAGGCTTCATGCCTCTTGCTCTCGGTCCTTTCATTGGCGGTGCCATCAGTCATCACCTCCGTTTTCGTCAAAGTCACCGTTACCGCCGGTCTGTGATTCATAAACCTCACGGTAAATATCGTTTGTTTTAATCAGCTCGTCATGATTTCCTATGCCGTTGATTTTACCGTCATCAAGCACGATTATCTTATCGGCGTGCTGAACGCTGGAAATTCGCTGAGCGATAATAATTTTTGTTGTATCCGGTATTTTTTCTCTGAATGATTTTCTGATTTTCGCGTCAGTCGCTGTATCTACCGCACTGGTGGAGTCATCAAGAATGAGAATTTTCGGATTTTTCATAAGCGCGCGGGCAATGCAGAGTCTCTGACGCTGACCGCCCGATACGTTCGTGCCGCCCCGCTCAATATGGGTTTCATACTTTTCGGGGAATTTTTCGATAAACTCGTCAGCGCAGGCAAGCTCGCACGCCGCTTTGCACTGTTCCTCTGTCGCCTCAAGATTGCCCCAGCGGAGATTATCAAGAATCGAGCCGCTGAACAGTATATTTTTCTGAAGAACAACAGCAACCTTATTGCGAAGCTCCCCGAGGTCATATGCTTTAACGTTTTTGCCGCCGACGAGAACCTCACCCGAATATACGTCATAAAGGCGGCTGATAAGGCTGACGAGCGTTGATTTCGCACTGCCTGTTCCGCCGATAATACCGACCGTTTCGCCGGATTCGATTCTCAGCGAAACATCAGTCAGCACGTTACTGCTTTCTTCAGTATTATTATATTTAAAAAATACGTTTTTGAATTCAACACTGCCGTCAGCGACATTAAAATCAGGATTTTCGGGATTTTTTACAGACGGTTCTTCGTTGATAACCTCAACAATTCTCTTTGCCGCAGCGGAACTCATGGTCATCATGATGAACATAAACGAAACAATCATAAGACTTGAAAGAATATTAAGGCAGTAAGACAGAAGAGCAATCAGCTCGCCTGTTGTCATAGTATCTGAAACAATTGATTTCGCGCCGAGCCAGCTTATGAGAAGTATGCAGGTATAAATCGTAATCTGCATAACAGGTGCCATGAGAACGGTTATATTTTCCGCTTTTCTGAAAAGATTATAAATATTATAGCTTGCCCTTCCGAACTTTTCTTTTTCAAAATCCTCACGGACAAACGCTTTTACAACTCTGATTCCCGAAACATTTTCCTGAACAGACGCATTCAGCTCATCATACTTTTTAAAAACACGCATAAAGTATTTTGAAACAAGCGGGATACCGATTGCAAGAATAATTGTAAGAAAAATAACCGCGCCGAGATAAACCAACGACAGCTTAGCGTTGATTCTGAATGCCATAGTCATAGCGAAAATCAGCGTTGCGGGCGCACGGACAAACATTCTCAGAAGCATCTGATAAGCGTTCTGAACATTCGTTACGTCAGTGGTAAGTCTTGTAACAAGACCCGCCGTGGAAAACTTGTCGATATTCGAGAAAGAATAACCCTGAATTTTTTCAAACATGGTTTTTCTTAAATTTTTCGCAAGTCCCGTTGAAGCTCTCGCGCCGTATTTGCCGCCCATGATGCCCGTAAAAAGACCGCATCCTGCCGCGATTACCATAAAAAGTCCCATTTTTAAGATGTGACCCATATCGCCTTTTTCAACACCGTCGTCTATAATGGAACTCATAAGAAGCGGAATAAAGGTTTCAAGTACAACCTCCAGTATCATAAATATCGGAGTCATAATTGAATCTCGTCTGTATCCTTTTGTCTGCTCCGCCAAAACCTTAAGCAAGCTCATCACTCCTTTTTCTCGAATTTTAAAGATATATATACAACAGATTATTATAGAAAACTGATTTTATAAAGTCAATTGATTTTTCCATAATTAACATAAAGTTAACACATCGAACAGAAGCGGCACAGAATCACTTCGCCGCGTTCTTTCCGAAAATTTTATAAAACAGCATAACGAGTATATAAAACACAGCCATTCCGAAAATTATTCCGAGACTGTCGACAAAAACATCAAATACCCGGCAGGCTCTTTCGGGAACAAAATACTGATGCACCTCATCGCTCATTGAATACAACAGACAAAACAGAAATCCCGCATATCCGCAGAATTTCTTTTTCGCATAGTACAGCATGCCGAAAAAGCTGAAGCTGAACGCGGCATATTCGCCGAAATGAGCGAACTTACGGAACGCGTTGTGCGATATAATTTCTCTTCCTCCGCACAGCTTTACAAAAATCTCATACAGGGACATGCTCTCACCCGATGAAACATCTGCGCTCTGATATGAAAACATAAAAATCATATACATACAGAACAGACAGACAAGCCCCATAAAAATCGCCGCCGGAATATTTGGTTTACGGTAATTATTAATCATCAGCCTTAATCCTTGAAGTAAAGTCAATATCTGAAACACACGAAACCGCGAACGGAGCATTTATATCATCACGATAGGCAAAGCAGGTCCTTCCGTTATAAAGCGGATAGAAAATTCCGTTTGCGATAAGATACTGCTCAGCGGATTTTATACCGGAAAGAATTCTGTCACCCTCAAAAACAAAAAGACACTTCTGAACAAGCGAATCATAGTTATCATCTTTTAGAGAAAAAAAGTTCTCTTCGGAATCCGAACAGAATTTTTGCAGGAATTTTGCCGCGCTTCCGTCTTCCGCCTCAAATGAAGTAAACGCTATCTGATACTCGCCTTTTTTAACGGATTCATCTATTTTATTCTGTTCCATAACCTTTGTTGCGGCAGTAATCGAAAATCCGAAAAGCTTCTGCCAGTTCTGAATCAGTCTGATAATATCGTCTCTGCTCTCCTGCGTACAAAGTATGGTTATGCTTATATTTGCGGTTTCAAGCTCTTCAAGGCCTTTTGAGAAATAAGAATACGCGTCAGCGGAGCTTACCTCAGGCTTTTCAGCCGCTCCGGCGCTGTCACGGTATGATTTTTCATTCCATCTGCATGACGGCGGAATAACACCGGCGGCGTATTCCCCTTTCTCATCTAAAACACTCATATCAGTCGCGTAAATAAGAGCTTTTCTGATATTTTCGTTTGAAAGGAATGAATCCGACTGGTTAAACGCCAGCCCGCTGACTATATTATATTTCTGCTCAAATAAAACACTTCCTGTGTTTTCGATTTTCGAAATATAGCTTTCCTTAACCGGAATTGCGTTGTAATCCTCCTGATTGAACTTGGATACCACCTGCTCATCATCTGAATTCAGATTAAAATACATCGCCGAAACAGAGCTGGCGTTTTCGCCTTTATACTTTTCGCTTTTATAGAGAGTGACAGATGAATCCTCTACCCAGCTGCCAACATAAAACGGACCGTTGCACAGTGTATATTTAAGCTCCAGGCCGTATTTCGCGCCGGTAGCCTCAAAAAATTCTCTGCTGCACGGCATGCACATGGGATAAGTAAGAATCCTCATAAAATCAGGATTGCTTCTTTCGAGAGTTATCGTAAGAGTATCACCCGAAGCTGTAACGCCGAGGCTGTTTTCGTCAGTCAATCCGAGGTTAAACGTCATGGCGTTCGAAATGCAGTAAAGCATATATGCGTCTTCGGCTTTTGTTTCAGGGCGAAGCGCTCTGATAATTCCGAAAGCGCAGTCCTCCGCCGTTACGGAATAGTTGAATGTTTTTTCGTAATCCTCACCCAAAACATCCGCGTGAGATTTAAGCGTCTGCCACATTGCGCCTTTTCTTATGTGGAACACATATTTTTTCCCGTCAGACGAAATCTTCCAGCTGTCAGCCACTCCGGGCAGAATTTCACCGTCGGCACCCATGCGGACTATGCCCTCCATGCAGTTTCTGGTTATCAGAATCTCCTCACTGCTTTCGGCAATCTGCGGGTCAAGACAGGCAGGGTCTTCGGAAATCGGATAAATAACATTGACTTCTTTATCATTCGAGCATGACACAAATGTGCATATTAAAAATGTGAAAACAATAAAAGCAGAAAATATTTTTTTTAACATTCTCTTTCCCCCGATGAGAAAAATAAATCCGATTATCATTATAGCAAATTATTACAAAAAAATCTATATAAATTTTAAGTATAAATCTATATTATTTATCAGACAAATATGTTATAATTTTATATATAAATCTTATTTCAGGGAGGAATTACCTTGGATACTGTGTTTTTAATACTTTTGTCCGTTACAACAGTACTGCTCATTGTGCTGATTGCGCTTGTGATTAAATCCGGCGGTAAAAACAATAATGATAAAGAGCTGACGGAAATCAGAATGCAGAATGATAATCTTAAAGACTGCGTTTCAGATGAATTTGAAAGAAACAGACGTGAAAACGCCGATTTTCAGCACCGTATCAGCGATGATATGAACAGAAGCTTTGTAAGAACAACAGAGTCAATATCAAAGCTGAAAAACTCAAACTACGAAAATATAATCAAGCTCAACGAGAGCATTTCAAAATCGCTTAATGAGATAAAAGACGCAAATTCATCACAAAATGAAAAACAGACCCGTATTACGGCTGAAGCAATTCTGAAAATGCAGGAAAGCAATGAAAAAAAGCTCGAACAGATGCGTGCCACCGTTGACGAAAAGCTCAACGAAACACTCGGCACAAGGCTTGACTCATCATTCAAAACAGTATCCCAGCAGCTCGAAAACGTGTATAAATCCCTCGGGGAAATGAAAGAGCTTTCAACAGGTGTCACAAACAATGTTTCATCACTCAACAGAGTTCTCACAAATGTAAAAGCGCGCGGAACATGGGCTGAGGTTCAGCTTGAAAGCATTCTTGACCAGACCATTCCCAATATGTATGTAAAAAATTTCGCCTCTGACGCGGGCTCGCTGAAAAGAGTTGAGTTCGCGGTCAGATTTCCGTCAAATGACGGCAGTGAGGTATATCTTCCGATTGACTCAAAATTTCCTATGGAGGATTATGTCAGGCTCTGCTCAGCCGCCGATTCAGCCGACACCGAGGCGGTAAAATCCGCAAGAAAAGCACTTGAAGACAGAGTTCTTCTTGAGGCAAAGGAAATTACCAAATACATAAATGTCCCCGTAACAACACCGTTCGCAATTCTTTATCTGGCAACAGAGGGACTTTACGCGGAAATCGCGTCATCACACTCGGGAATAGCCGAAAGAATCCAGAGTACATACAGCATCATGATCGCGGGTCCCACAACAATAACCGCACTGCTCAATTCCCTTTCAATGGGCTTCAAGGCAATTGCGATAAACGAAAAAGCCAACGAAGTCCGTCAGCTGCTGGCTGTCACAAAGGCTCAGTATGAAAAATTCGGCGTTGTACTTGAAAAAGCGGGTAAAAAAATTGAGGAAGCAGGCAAAACTCTCGACGACGCACGAAAGCGGAACGCGATTATCCGCAAAAAGCTCAAAAGCATAGACGAACCGGATTCGCCGCAGGCGGATATTCTGCTCAGTGCGGATTCCGACATTCTTGAATAAACCGCTGAAAAGTAAGGAGAAACGCTATGAAACATCAGGAACTTATCTCAAAAATGACTCTTGAAGAAAAAGCCGGTCTTTGCTCAGGCGCGGATTTCTGGCATCTTAAAGATGTCGCCCGTCTCGGCATCAAGCCGATTATGGTGTGCGACGGTCCTCACGGACTCCGCAAGCAGAACGCCGAAAATGAAAAAATCGGCATCGGAAACAGCTACCCCGCCACCTGCTTTCCGACAGCTGTTACCACCGCCTGTTCATGGGACAGAGAACTGCTTTTCCGTATGGGAGAAGCCCTGGGTGAGGAATGCGTGCAGGAGGAGGTATCCATTCTTTTAGGACCCGGCGTTAATATGAAGCGTTCTCCTCTGTGCGGCAGAAATTTTGAGTATTTCTCGGAAGACCCCTTACTCGCAGGCGAAATGGGTGCCGCTTTCATTAACGGCGTTCAGTCAAAAGGCATCGGTACGGCTCTTAAGCACTTTGCCGCTAACAGTCAGGAAATGAACCGCATGACCGGCAACAGTATCGTTGACGAAAGAGCCTTGAGAGAAATTTATCTCACTGCTTTTGAAATCGCCGTTAAAAAGGCTCAGCCGAAAATGGTCATGAACGCTTATAACAGACTTAACGGCACTTTCTGCTCAGAAAACGGCAAGCTCCAGAATGATATTCTCCGTGATGAATGGGGCTTTGAGGGTGCGGTAGTCAGTGACTGGGGCGCGGTGAATCAGAGAGTTGACGGACTTATCGCCGGCAATGACCTCGAAATGCCGTATTCCGGCGGATACAATGACCGAAAAATCATCGATGCCGTTAAAGACGGCTCACTTGACGAAAAAGTTCTTGACAAAGCCGTTGACAGACTGCTTGATATTCTTCTCAACGCCGAAAAGGTTGAAAAGAAGCGTTATTTCGTAAACGAACACAACGAGCTTGCAAAGGAAATTGCCCTCAATTCAATAGTTCTTCTTAAAAATGATGACAACATTCTCCCCTTAACGGATAAAACAAAAACGGTCGCTGTTATAGGCGAAATGGCGAAAGAGCCCCGCTATCAGGGTGCCGGCAGCTCACTTGTAAATCCCACAAAAATGCTTTCCGCGTTTGATGCACTGACAGATGCGGGTGTTATCGTTAAATACGCAAAAGGCTATAATAAAAAGGCAGGCAGAAAGAAAGACGATACTCTCACCGAAACAGCCGTTGAAGTCGCCAAGGATTCGGATATTGTACTTCTTTTCATCGGTCTTACGGAGGAATACGAATCCGAAGGCTTTGACCGCAGGCATATGAAGCTCCCGGACGCTCATCTTGAGCTTATTGAAAAAATCTACAGTGTAAACCGCAATATTGTTGTTGTACTTTCAGGCGGCTCCCCTGTTGAAACCTCATGGTACAGCAGAGTTAAAGGCATCGTAAACACATATCTCGCCGGTCAGGCGGGCGCGGCGGCTCTTGCGGATATTATTACAGGCAAGGCGAACCCCTGCGGCAAGCTCGCGGAAACATTCCCGAGAAAGTGCAGAGACAACCCGACATACGGCAATTACGCCGATGAAAGCTGCAAGGATTCTGTTTATAAAGAAAGCATTTTCATCGGATACAGATATTATGACAAAGCGCAGAAGCGTGTACGTTTCCCGTTCGGATTCGGTCTTTCCTACACAACATTTGAGTATTCAAAGCTCAAAATAAGCAAAAAGAAATTCAGCAAAGACGAAAGGCTTGAAGTCTCATTCACGGTTAAGAATACAGGCGATATCGCGGGCAATGAAATCGTACAGCTTTATATCGGCAAGGGCGACACAGCGATTTTCCGTGCTCCAAAGGAGCTGAAAGGCTTCGAGAAAATCCACCTTGAACCGAAAGAGAAAAAAACTGTTACAATTGAGCTGGACAACAGAGCGTTCTCATTCTATAATACGGCGATTTCCGACTGGTGCGTTGAAAACGGTGAATATGAAATTCTTATCGGTTCATCCTCAAGAGATATTCACCTCAGCTCAACGGTTAAGGCTGACGGCTTTGACAACTCCGTTATGCCCGACTATTCGGAGCTGAAATCATACTTCGGCACAGCTCCCGATAAAGCCGCCGATGAAGAATTCAGAATACTTTTCGGCGGAGAGTTTCCGCTTACTCCCGAAAAGGAAAAGAGTGACTACAACACCACAATTTATGATAAATCCGGTAAGGGTCTCGGCAAGGCTATCTGCAAGGCGGTTGACGTTTTAACTTCAAAAAGCAATGATGTAAACGCCGGCATGATGGCCTCCGCCGCAATGCAGACTCCTGTCAGAAACTTTATCACAATGAGCAACGGCCTTTTCTCTGAGGATATGGCTGACGGACTGCTGATGATTTTTGACGGCGAAAACAAGCTCAGAGGAACAGGTAAAATCATAAAAGGTGTTCCTCACGCACTGATAAATCTGAAAAAATTTCTTAAATCAATCTGAAAAATTTCACAAATTACCGATACCTTTAACATTTTCATGAGCTGATTTGTTGAAATTTTATCATCTAATAATCAATTATGTTCGAGAGAACAAAAGAAGTGAACTGATATATAATTTGCCGTTACCGCAATTCCGGAGCACTCTAATCTCTTTTTCAATACTTATTTCATTTTTTATTCCCCACAAATCCGTGAAGAGGCAAAGAATTAAGCGCATATAATAATAAAAATCGCTCCTATGGTATTAAACTGTTTACCATAGGAGCCTTTCTGTTGTCCGCTTTTACGGAACTTATTTATTTGTCAAACGCGGGGTTAAAAGCGTAGAAATTTTTGCTGTTCATTTTGTCTGTGGCAATTCTCATTCCCTCACCGAATCTCTGGAAGTGAACGATTTCTCTTTCACGCAGGAATTTTATGGGGTCACGTACGTCAGGGTCGTCAACAAGACGGAGAATATTATCATATGTGGTACGGGCCTTCTGCTCCGCTCCCATATCCTCCGTGAGGTCAGTAATAACATCACCCTTTACGCCGATGCTTGCGGCACTCCACGGGAAACCGCTTGCGGCCGTAGGATACACGCCGGAAGTATGGTCAACAAAGTACGCGTCAAAACCGCACTTTTTGATTTCTTCAGGTGAAAGATTTCTTGTAAGCTGGTGAACAATCGCCCCTATCATTTCCAAATGCCCGAGTTCGTCACGCCCGCTATGTTATCAATAAGAAACAGAGACACCCGTTTAATCAGAACGAATCGCGCGGTACAGCATTAAAATTTATTCGTTTTTCGGCAGCTTCGGGAACAGCACAATCTCAAAATCATCAGGTGAACCGTGCCACCGGCCGCCGTGTTCTTTGCGATATGTAACTTTTTCAATTACTTCTTTCAGCGTATCATTTTTTGATTTTGCGTCTTTCAGGGTATCATATATTTCCAAAACTCTCTCAACTTTCGGAATAATCTGCACTCTGCTGGTTTCCCTGTCCCGTTCTGTTTGCAGAGCTTTACGAAGAACCTCTCGGTCTGCCTCGTTTTGCTGTATCATATCTGATAATTTTCCTGACCTGTCGAGGAACTGAGCCGGAGTGTAAATCCCCTGTTCAAGAAAATTATGAATGTTGTCAAGCTGTTTATGAAGCGTCTGCGATTCGCCCTCAAGCCGCTTTAAGGCTATTTCTTTCAGCTCTGCCGCAATGTTGTCTTCTTCTGATTTTTGTCCTGTTTCCCACTGTATGCGGTATTTCGTCAGCCAGTCACGCAAAGCGTCTAAAACTCTTTTCTCAACGATTTCAAGCCGGGAACTGACGTTATCGCAAGCCGTATCGTGGCACATCAGAGTATCCGGATAATCGCCGGGATACGGACGTCTTATCATTCTGTGACCGCACTTTGCGCAGACAACAATTCCGGCAAGAGGATTTCTGACGGTATTGCGTTCACCTATCGGGCGAGGCGGATTTGAGTTTATAAACTCCTGTGCCGTTTTAAATGTTTCTTCCGAAACAAGCGCGGGGTGAAGTCCGTCTGCAATCAGATACTCATCCGGTGGTTTTCTAGGTCTTGTAATTTTAATCTGACCGTCAACCATTTTTTTCTCATCTTTGCGCCAGTTCCAACGTACTTTACCGCAATATACAGGATTGTGAAGCATATCTCTGACTGTCGCCGCAGCCCAGTGTTCAGCGGCAGCCGGAGGTACTTTAAGACTGTTGAGTCTGCGAACAATCAGGGAAACACCCAGCCTTTTATATGAACCGTCTTCCTGAAGCTCCCCTTTTGTGTAAAGCTCAAATATCATCTGCACTATTTCAGCTTCACCGGGCTTGGGCGCAAGTGTAAAACCTTTGTCATTCGGAATCTTCACTTTTTCATAACCGTAAGGAGGTCTGCTGTTTACCCATTTGCCCTCACGAACCGAAGCTTCCCTGCCGCGCTGTAAACGCCGGTTAATTGTCTTATATTCCCTGCGGCTCATGAATAAGCCGAATTCAAAATATTCCTCGTCAAATTCATTATTAGGGTCATAGTTTTTAATCGGTGTGATTATTTTTGTATCAGAAAATTTGAACGTCTGTGCGACAATCCCCTGATCAACAGTATCTCCTCGTGCAAGACGTTCAATCTCCATTACCAGTACCCCGTCCCACATACCTTGCCCTACTTCCGACAAAAGCTGCTGCATTACAGGGCGTACGGCAATAGTTTCGCCGGACACTATTTCTTTGTGAATCTGTGTTACAGTCAGATGACGGCGGTTCGCAAGCTCCATCAGAATATTAATATGACGTGACAGTGTCTCACCTTCGCCTCTCGCCTCTGCCTCCGCATCGGCACGGCTCTTACGCACATATAAACAATAAGCTATGCTATCACCTCTTTTTTTATCTTTTGATATAACCGAAAAAATCACAGCTAAATCTTCACGGGTAAGTTTAAAATGAGTAAATCATTCACTTCTTTCATAGGACAAACAGACAAAAACATACCCATTAAAAGGAGGTGTTCTTATGGGACACGTTGTGGAAGAATTCAAAATCGGAAACACAAAAATAAAAATTTGTGATGATTACTGCGTTAAAACTCAGGAGGAAATTGACGATATCTTGAAAAGGATAGCGAAAATAGCGCAAACTGCAATCAGTGCCGCACACTATCGGGATGAAAATGTAACGGCGATAAAAAACAGCAAAACAACTTAATTGAGTTTTTGACTCCTGTGTAAACCCGGTACAGGTTCATTTCTAAAAGTCAAATCCGTCAATCTTATCAATGAGTGTGTTAATGTGTATCAGATATGCGTCAACAAGTTCTTTTTTATAGCCCTCGGGATTCGGATTTTCACCCATAAACCAGCAGAAAAGCGATGCGTATCCGAGAAGACTTATTTTCTCGGATATTTGCGCGATATACGCTTCATCTTTATCACGGAAGTATCGGCGCAGAGTTTCTTTCCATATTTTTTCGGCAATCTCATATCTGATTCCGAAAAATTCAAAAGTATTGTTTTTGTCTATTTCACTGTATGCGATATACGCCTGAAAAATAGCTTCAAATTCAAAAATCGGGTGACCTCTGCCGAGAGTATCCATATCTATCAGCAGAATTTCACCGTTCTGCATCATCATATTTTTTATATGCAGGTCACCGTGAACCATCTCGTTTGTATCGGGAATCGCTTCTGCCATTTTTCTGAACTTTTCCGCTTTGACATCAGGCAGAAAATCTTTCAGCTTTTCCGCAACGCCCACAGCTTTATTTTTAAATGACGGCAAATCGTTTTCACTGACGGTTGTCGAATGAATCGTTTTCATCAGCTCAACAGATAGGTCAATATATTTGTCAAGCTCCTCCGGAGCTTCAATAATCAGTTCGGCAAAAGATTTCGCTTTCAGCAGTTCAAACACAGAACCGTAAGTGTTTCCGACCTTTACTACATCAAACGGAATCGCCGTCGGTATTCCGAGAACAAATGCTTTTCTCGCAAGCTCACGTTCTCTGTTGATATCATCAGGTGAAACAGATTCGTTGTAAACCTTGACAATTATATCCTCGTCAAGCCGGTATACCGTTCCTATTGCACCCTGGCCTATAACCTTACAGCCGTCAACAGAAATTTTCCTGTACGCTTTTTTTACCGGTATCAGTTCTGTAAATCCTGTCATTTCAAGGATTTCATATACTTCGTTTGAGGCGTTTATCAGACAGAACTTTTTTTCCTCCTTGCAAAGACGCAGAAGCACTCTTAAACCTGCGCTTGAAATATATTCAAGGCTTTCAAGGTCTGCTGTTACTGAAATATGCTGATTGTTTTTCAGAAAATCTTTTATCTCGTTTTCTGTTTCGGCGGCGTTTGATGAATCTACCCTTCCGCAAAGACAGATTACGGCTTCGTTATTATTCGATTTAAAAGTAACTTTACTCATTATACTTCCCTCTTTCAGTAATTATACATCTCAAGTTGTGTGATATCGCCTCAGTATTATCTGATATGAAGGATAACCTCATTTGTATACTCTTTATTTTCAGACACATTATATTCTATCTCTGAACACTGTTTATTGAGTATGGCAAGGGCGATGCCGTTATCGCTTGACCTCGGATCAAACGTTTCTCCGCCGTAACGGAATTTGGCATACGCCGTCATTCTTGTATCGTCATACTCTACGCAGACATTGATTTTTCTTTCTTTAATATTCGGCAGTATTATCTGCGCCGTCAGCTCCTCGGTCGCTGAAATTATTTTTCCGATAAGCTCATACGGGATACGGTTCGCGATGCAGAACTGCTCTATACCGTTTATGACAGCGGGGAAATCAAATCCGTTTTCTTCCGGAGCATTTTCATAAACCTTAAGCTGCCGGACAAAACGGCGTGTCAGCTCCTTGCGGGGGTGCTCAAATATCTGCTCAGGTGTGCCGTCCTCATATACGCCTCCGTTTGTGAGAAACAGAACCCGGCTGCTGACCTCTCTGGCGAATTTCATTTCATGAGTGACGATTATCATTGTTTTGCCCGTCTCTGCAAGCCTGCGTATTACTGACTGCACTTCTCCCACCATAGTCGGGTCGAGCGCACTGGTCGGCTCATCAAGCAGTATAATGTCGGGATTGGTGGAAAGAGTCCTCGCTATCGCGATACGCTGTTTCTGACCGCCCGAAAGCATATCGGGATACTGCTTCGCTCTGCTTTCAAGTCCGACAAGCTTCAAAAGCTCCATTGCCTTATCGTATGCCGTTTGTCTGTCGATACGGAGAAGATCTATCTGCGGCACCATAACATTTTCGACAACAGAAAGGTTACCGAACAGATTAAATGACTGAAACACCATACCCATCTTTTTTCTAACCGCACTGAGATTGCATTTTTTATCAGTGACACAGATACCGTCAACGGTGACACTCCCGGAAGTCGGTGTTTCAAGTCGATTCAGACAGCGTATAAACGTGGACTTTCCCGTACCCGACGGACCTATGACGGAAACCACTTCCCCGTCATTTATAGTTACGCTGAGATCCTTTATCGGAGTTGTATTGGGGTATTCTTTGCGAAGATTTCTGACTTCTATCATTTCGTTTTTACCCCTTTCAAAAGCTTAATTCTCTTGCGTGATGCGGGCTTGATGCTGATTTCTACGCGTTTTACCAATGACGACATGATAATCGCCGTAAGGAAATACAGTATCGCGGTAACAATAAGCGGAAAGAATGCTTCATAAGTCCTGCTTCTGATTATATCACTGACTTTGGTAAGATCCTGTACCGCAATATACCCTACGACGGCGGTACCTTTTATAAGCTGTACTATCGCGTTCTTATATCCCGGCAGGAAATGTACCGCCGCCTGCGGAAGAATCACTCTCATGAAGGCTTTGTTTTCGGTGTAACCGAGCGCAAGCGCGGCTTCTCTCTGACCCGCGTCAACGGCATTTACGCCAACATTCATAACCCCTATTACCGCACCTGTGAAAATCAGTGTAAATCCGATAAGGGAAACAAACACACCGCTGATGTCTACATTTCCGAAAATTATATAATACAGTATCATCAAAATCAGAACAACCGGGGTATTCTCAATTATACGCATCAGAATATTTACGACAGTACGGAATATCTTTCCGGAACGGTAATATATGAGATATACAGCAAATCCGATTAGTGTTCCGAATATGAGTGACAGCACCACTATAAGCAATGTAGTACCTATACCTGAAAGAAAAAGCCGATAACGGTTTTCTCTGATAAATGTTTTATTAAAGCTGTCTTTTATCGAGACCCAAAAATTCGTTTTCCCGTTTTCATCCGAAGTATATTCATCGTTGACAACAACCGCAATACCGCCCTGATAGTTCGGAGCGGAGAAAAGCATCATTTCCTTCCGCTCCTCGGTTATGGCAATACAGCAGGCGCCGAAATCACATTTACCTGCGGAAAGGCAGCTGAAAAGTCCAGGGATATCGTAATCCGTTATTTTTAATCCGTAACCGTATTCACGGCAGAATCTTACAGCGAAATCCAGGTCATAACCTGCATATTCATTATTCTGCATATAACAGAACGGTTTTCCTACCGTTGTACATATAGCCATCGAGAGTGTGCCGTTTTCTGCGGTCAGCCCGCTGTAGTCGATTTTTTGCTTAGCTACATCTGTGCCGAACCATATTTTGTCTATTTCTTCAAAAGTTCCGTCTTTACGGCACTTGGCGAAGAACTTGTTTATCTCACCGCAGAGCTTCCCGCTGCCGGAGTTTACCTTCGGCATTGCCCACGCATAAGATTCTTTTTCAAGTACAGTCAGTATTCTTTGCGTAGGATATTCTTTAAAAAGCATACGCGCTATCGGTTCATCTATCAGATAAGACTTGACCTTTCCTTTTTCCAATGCTATCGCTAAATCAGAGCCGGTATTGAAATATACGATTTCGCTCTCCGGTAAGCATTCTGCTGCAACACTGTCATATGCCACGCCTGTCTGAACGCCCAGAGCTGAGCCGGCCAGCTGATCTGTTGATATTATCTTCTGTCCGATATCGGTATCTTTTGCAACAAGCACGGTGCCTCCGACATAATCCGCGTCGGAAAACAGTATACTTTCGCTTCTTTCCGGAGTTACCGTAATACAAGCACCGCAAAAATCGCTTTTACCGCTGCTTACCGATGACAGCATCCCGTCAAAGCTGCTGTTTACAATATCTATTCCGTAGCCGTATTCACGGCAGAATCTTACGGCTATATCTACATCATATCCGGCGTATTGATTATTTTTGATATACGAAAAAGGCGCGCCTATATCCGTAGTTGTAGCAAAAGAGAGTGTGCCGTTTTCCGCGGTCAGCCCTTCCGTATCAACGAATTTAGCCGTTTCATCTGTACCGAACCATTTAGAATCTATTTCTTCCAGTATGCCTTCTTCTTTACACTTTTTCAGGAACTCGTTCATCTGCTGACAGATAACTGAGCTTTTTTCATCATTTTTTCTGAAAGCGAAAGCATAATTTTCATCTGAAAACAGCTTCACCATCTTCTGGTCGGGATATTCGTCTGACAAAATACGATATACCGGTTCATCGTTGATATAGGCGTCTATCTTCCCTGTTTCAAGAGCCACCGCCAAATCGGCATTTGAATTATAATAACTGATAACTGGATTTTCAAGATTTTTATCCGCCACCGCATCGTGAATGGAACCTGTAAGAATTCCGATTCTTTTACCTTTGAAATCATCAGTATCCAAATCGGAATTCCGTGTCTGATTTTCCGAACAGGAACAAAACACCGATACAACCGTCAAAATCAGCAGTACCAGCGAAACAGCTTTTCTAATCCGCATTTTCCGTCTCCTTTACACATGAATATTAAATAGTATTATTCAAAATTTTATCAACCAGGCAAAAAATCATTTCGTAACCAGCGTACCTTAATCACGCTGTATTGCCCTCAAAATGTTTACACTCGTAAATTCTAATATATATAACGCCAAAAGTCAATTGCCGAATTAGTTTTAACAAATTGATATATGTAGGTTTACAATTGATGTGTTACAGAAAATAAAAAAAGAAGTGACGAATAGCCAAAACCTGTGTTACAGTTAAGTTGCTACCCCAAAAAGCAACAAGGAGGCTATGGAGCTGAAAGCAAAGATAAGTGAAATCCGCAAACAGCTCGGCAGTCTTGAAAACCAACAGATGGGTATAGATGCTTTTGTCGGAGCTATACGGAAGTTTATGCAGATGCAAACGCTCACCGCATCGCTTCTGCATGAGCTTATTGATTACATTGATGTATTTAAAGTTGATGGTAGGGGCAAGAATAAAACACAGAGAATAGTAATTTCCTACCGCTTTGCGGGATATGTTGAAATGCCTGCTGCACGCACACAGCCTCAGTTTGCAGCAGACATAAGGCAAGGCGTGGCAATCAATTATGTAGCATAAAAAACGCAGGCTGAAAAGCCTGCAATATGCCACATATATTAATAAAAAGAAATCGAGTATTCATAAGTCAAATCCCTTATGAATACTTAATATGGCTGGGATGGCTGGATTCGAACCAGCGGATGAGGGAGTCAAAGTCCCTTGCCTTACCCCTTGGCGACACCCCAGTATATTTATATTAAAAAAATCGCGCAGTCAATTTCTCGACTCCGCTGAAAAATATGGGGTGGGTAATCGGGCTCGAACCGACGACCTCCAGAGCCACAATCTGGCGCTCTAGCCAACTGAGCTATACCCACCATAGTGGCGCGCCAAAAGGGACTCGAACCCCTGACCTACTGCTTAGAAGGCAGTTGCTCTATCCAGCTGAGCTATTGGCGCACAACATGGAGCGGGTGATGGGAATCGAACCCACACGACCAGCTTGGAAGGCTGGAATTCTACCACTAAACTACACCCGCACATCTGCGACTTGATTATATTATCACATTATTTATCAATTGTCAATATTTATTTAAAAAAAACAAAAAATTGTTTGTATGTTTACAATTGATGTGTTACAGGAAGATAAAAAAAGAAGTGACGAATAGCCAAAACCTGTGTTACAGTTAAGTTGCTACCCCCAAAAGCAACAAGGAGGCTATCCGTCAATGAATACTGTAACACAAACAATGATGTATCGTCAAGCACTGATTAACTATGCCAATAAATATGGTGTAACAAAAGCAGCTATTCGGTACAAAACTAACCGTCAGTATATTTACCGCTGGATAAAAAGATATGACGGAACGCTTCAATTCCTTGCAGATAAATCTCACCGCCCGCATTATCACCCCAATCAACATACACCCGAAGAAATAAAGCTGATAACGGATATGCGAAAACGCAATATGAACGCTGGTCTGGTTGTCTTTTGGGTTAAGCTTCGTCAAAGAGGATATACACGCTCAATAACAGGTCTGTACAGATTTCTGATAAAGCAAGGTCAGATGGCTGTTAAACCGCCTAATCCAAAGTATATACCAAAGCCTTATGAACAAATGCAGTATCCGGGTCAAAGAGTTCAGATAGATGTTAAATTCGTACCTGAAGCCTGTATTGTCGGAGATGCCAAAGGTCAGAAGTTTTATCAATACACCGCAATAGATGAATATTCAAGATTTCGTTATCTTGAAGCATTTCAATACACATCACAAGCATATTTCAACCTGACACAATCATACGGCATTACGCCGTCAATGTGAAGACGTGGGTATCCTTATGATAATGCTTTAGCCGAAAACTTTTTTCAATTCTTAAAACCGAGTGTATATATCAAACCAAGCTGCGTACCTATGAGGAGGCGCGCCTCCTCATAGATGATTACATTCATTTCTACAATTATGAAAGAATCCAATTAAAAACAAAACTGACTCCGATGGAGTTTCGGAATCAGTTCGTTGCTTAACTTAATTATTTGCCATAGGGTGGTTTTTATACTGTCCGCACAATTTTGGGCAGTTCATTTTGAACTGCCGGGTTTAACCTTCTGCATTGCCTTAAAATTTTTCTTCCTTGTTTTGTTCAATTTCAAACTCACCTGCGGCTGAAACAAAATCAAGGTATTCGTCTGAAATTGCCGAACTATATTTTGATTCGGTATCGGAAATTATTTTCGCAAGACGTGAATTTTCGCTGAAGCGCTGATATTCAAAAATGCTCCTTAATTTATTATCCATGGTTTTACCTCCGGGTGTATTATTTAATCATATATACGAAAAAATATTTAAAAGGGCTAATAATTTTTAAGTTAACATTGCCTAAAGAAACTTTTTCATATGTGAAAGCGCATTATTGTGCAGAAGCTTTGTATATGAATAGGAAATACCGATAATATCTGCTATTTCTTTTAATGTTTTACCCGAATAGTAGTGAAACACAATAATATCCCTTTCACGTTCATCAAGTTTTTCAAGAGCATCCGCCAAAATATCAAGCATCTCATCATTACAGACCTCATCTTCAAGAGAGATTCCGTCATCTAAATATTCCGGAATTTCACCTCCTGAAATTTTCCTTGTTCTGTAATAATCTGTAAGGGTGTTTCTTGTGATTGTAAAAATCCATGTTGAAACAGAAGCCTTTTTTTCATCAAAGGTATCTATTTTTTCATATATCTTCAAGAACACATCAGAACACAAATCTTCCGCAAGATGGTGTTTGTTCACCTTACCGTTTATGTAGCTGAGAACCTTCGGATAATATTTTTCATATATTTCAGTTTTAAATTCATCTGTTATTATCATCTATACACCTTAACCCTCAATGTCAAGACGCTGACGCGAAACAAGCTCAGCAAAGAAGCCGTTATTTTCTATCAGCTCATCATATGTTCCTTCTTCTATGATTTTTCCGTTGTCAAGGACAATTATTCTGTCACATTCACGTATTGTGGAAAGTCTGTGAGCTATAACAATTCTTGTACATTTAAGTGAATTTATCGCCTGCGAAACTTTTTTCTGCGTTATATTATCAAGCGCGCTTGTCGCTTCATCAAACATAAGGATTTTAGGCTTGTGTGCAACCGCTCGCGCAATCATAAGCCTTTGCTTCTGACCGCCTGATATTCCGCCCTGACCTTCTGAAATAATGGTATGCATACCCATCGGCATAGCCTTTATATCTTCGTCAACAGAAGCGATTTCAGCAGCTTCCCATGCGTCCTGCAGACCGAGATGCGGTGCGGCAATAACAATATTCGAGTAAATATCCCCGGGAAACAGCTTGCCGTCCTGCATTACCGTTCCTATTTTTTTGCGGAGAGATTTCATATCAATACGTGAGGTATCTTTTCCGTCATAATATATTGCACCTTTCTGCGGTTTTTCAAATCCTAAAAGAAGACGCATAAGCGTACTTTTGCCGCAGCCGGTTGAGCCTACAATAGCAATATATTCCCCCGCCTTTATTTTAAGAGAAAGTTTATCAATTACATTCGGCATGGAATCATCGTATCTGAATGAGACATTATTAAGCTCAATTCCGCCACGGATTGATGTGATAATTTCTTTGTCGCTTGCCATTTCAGGCTCAGCTTCAAGAATAGATTTTGACATTTCAAGAATAGGTTTAATATCCGCAAGTGAAACAGCGATATTAGCAAGTGAAACAAAAGCAGCTGAAATAGTGCCGTATGAAGCATTGAATGCATAATAATTCTCAACAGACACATGGCTTCTGACGGCGAAATAATAAAGAACTATACTGCCGACAAGGTTGACAGCAAGGTTAATTGTCGGGCTTATTTTCAGAAACAAAGGCGGATTATATTCAAGAACAGCCTCCTTTGAATACTGCTTCGCCCAGCGTGAAAACATTCTTTTTTCCGCACCGGCAAGCTTGATTTTCTGTATGCCGGAAATCAAAGAATATGTCATACCGCTTGTTTTTGAGGCGTAATTCAATTTTTCTTTTGTTACCTTTGACTGTATCAGGGTTGTAAGCAGTGTTACCGCTGTAGTTATCACCGTAATAACGATTGAAGGAATCACAAGCTCACGCGCAAATACAAAAATCTGACCTATGTATATAAGTGAAAACAACGAGGTAAGTCCAGCCGTACCTATTGTATTCATAATGGTCGAACACAGCGATTGAATATATGACGCGTGCTGGGTCAATTCACCCGAAGTATACTGTTTAAAAAATGATGCCGGCAAAGACAGAATTCTGTTCATAACAGCAGCCTGAACGGCAATATCCTGCTTTGTTCCGATTCGGTTGTTTGCGATGTTTTTGAAGGTGTTAATGCACAGCTGACAAACAGAAAAGCTCAGCATAAAACCGGCAAGAGCAAAAAGCACACGGATACTGCCTGAATTAATTACATCTCCGAAAAGCCATTTGTTGAAAACAGGCGGGACAAGCCCGACAAGCGTAGTAACAGCCATCATTCCGAAATAAAGAACTGTATCTGACATTGAACGCTGTTCCCTCATATAAAGGAACAAATCTGCTATATTAAGCTTTTTCATCGGGAAAGGCTTATAAAAACAAATCGCTTCTGTATCAATCAAAGCAGCAGTTTTTTTATTAAGTTTAACTCGTTTTCCGGATTTATAATCATAATAAGAATAACCGTTCATTTTCCCCGGAATAAGCGCGACAACCCTGCCGTCATCTTTAAAAGAACCCAGAACAGGTCCGACGGCGCATTTATACCATTCCTTATCGAGAACAATATTTCTTGTCATAATTCCAAAAGGCCGAAGCCTGTATTCGAGCTGCTCTTCAAAGGTTTTGACATTCGGCGGAAGCTCATAAAATCTGTTTTTTATTCTGTAATATTTTAAAATCTCATCAATAGCTGACTGAGAGATTTCATGATCGTCAATAGATTCCGAAAGTCTTCGCCCCATTACGGCACCGGCTATATTTTCAACCGCTTCCGAAAAAATCTCATCATCCTTCTGCTTTCTGTATTTTAACTGCTGATCAAACCATCCCATAATGACACATATAACAAAGCCCTATTTCAATCTGCGGTTTTGTTTATATCTCCTCTTAAATATATTTGTTCTTCGCTTAAAGATTCTCAAATATCTTAAGCCATTCCTTCGCGATAAGCATATGCCCGGCGACGGTCGGGTGTGTACCGTCCCAAATAAAATATTCACGCCTTGTTTTTTCAAACATTTCCGCAAATTTATCGTAAAGCGGAACGAAAACGCAACCGAAATTTTTCGCGATTTTTTTTGCCGAAATTCTTGTCCCCTGCACCGTTTTAAAGCGGTAGTTCATTGACTCCTCGCTCTCGTCTGTATCAGGGCGTATAAATTCAGGCTCACAATCAGGGTGCGGCGTATATCTGTAAGAAATTTCCGTCTTGTCAAGCGGGAAATAAAAAGGCTCGCAAATCATTATCTTAACTTCAGGAATTTTTTGCCGTGTAAGATTAATCGCCTCGGTTAAAGCGGCTTCGTATCTTTCATTTACTTCGTCGGGAGTCAGATTATTCTGAAATCCGTACATTCCGTCATTCACTCCGGCAAGAATGCTCAGGACAGTCGGGTTATTGTCAAGAATGTCCTCTTTCCAGGTGTTCAGAAGTCCGGGCATGGTATATCCGCTGTATCCTTTATTGATAAATTTCGGGCGTTCGGCGCAATACTTCAGAGCCAGCTCTCCCGATACAATAAACTGATATCCATGCCCTAAAATATGATTGCAGTCCATCTTCAATCCGCGGTTTCCATGTGTAATTGAATCCCCGGAAAAAAGAACTGTATCTTTTCCTGATAGAATCATAAAATCACCTTAATTAAGCACAAAAGAAGCAGGCTTTACTCTTTCTGTTACAATTTTTGCGGAATAGCTTCCGTCTTTTACATCGGCTTCAATGAAAACTTTATAATTTTTATTTATCTTATTGTAATCACCGATTTTTTTAACTTTTCCCTCTTTGCCGTCTAAAACGACCGGCATGCCTTCCTTTATTGAAGAAATATCATCATCAGAAACCCAGCAGAAACCTTCTTTGTTTTTTATATCGGCAACCGCTGTCACAGTTGTATCCGCATGGCCGAAAAATCCCCATATAACTACGCCTGTAAGCAAAGAAATAACAGCGAAAAGAATAAGCCACACACCCGGATTTGATATGCGGATATAATCATTAAGACTCTCAGGTGAACTGATTTTATCAATACTTTTTTTTCTGAATAAATTCTGTTCCATAATTTCCTCCAAAACCAAACATCAATAACCAAAGTTATCATAACATATTCTACTTTCTTTATCAACCGCAAAACAAAATTATTCTTAAAAAATAAGAGAACTGCACATAACAGCTCTCTTAATGTTATTATAAAAGATTTTCAGCAAGCTTTCCGCCGTACGCTTCGGCAACATCCGCAAGTCTGTCTTCGGGAATAGTCTGAAGCATCGGAAGACCGGTTGAAAGCATTCTGACATAAATCTCAGCTGATTTTTCAACTGTATGCATAAGACCGAACGCCGAATCAAAATCGTTACCCATTACGAAAAGTCCGTGATGTGCCCACACAACAATGTCATATTTTTTCATAAGCTCACTTGTTTTAAGAGCGATTTCGGCACCGCCGGGGATCATCCACTCAACTACGCCGACGCCCTTTGGGAATACAACCGGACACTCTGTCATGCTCTGCCAGAGAATCTTTGAAAATGCGGAATCCGTAAGAGGAAGAACGAATGTAAGAGCGATAATATTCGTCGGGTGAGCGTGATAAATAACCCTTGCCGCGCCGTCTGTCTCTTTTGCCTTTACGCTGTGGTTGAGAAAATGACTTGGGAATTCGCTTGTGGGTCCGCCGCCGTTTTTAAGTCCCCAGACGATTCTGTAGCTGTCGCCCGCCTCGTTGATTTCAACAATGCAGATGTTCGCTTCCGGGTCAAGAATCATATTGCGGAAATATTTTCCCGTTCCGGTAGCCATAAAATACTCACCGGCAAGATTATCCGCCTTAACGCCCATATTAACCCACGGCTTGTCAAAATTAAAATAAGGCTTGCATTCCTCAACCTCTTCTTTTTTCATACGGTATGTAAGATTGCCGCCGTTTCTTTCGTGCCAGCCCTGCTGCCAGCCGTCGTCACACAGACGGACAAAACCTTTTATTACTTCACTTTCTAAAATTCCCATTTAAAACACTCCTGTATATAAAACATAAGTAAGCACATCTCAAGCGTGCTTACTTATTTTATAACCTATTCAATCTATTGTCAAGATATTTACACCCGTTGAAGAATTAAAAATATGGAGTTTTTCCGAATTTAGCCCGAGCTTTATTTTCTTTCCCTGCTCATAATTCAAATCCGGCGACACTCTCGCAGTCAGACGGGTTGAGTAAAAATCAAGATAAAGATACGTTTCACTTCCGAGAGGCTCAACAACATCAACAGACGCTTCAATGGATAAATCGGGATTTTTCTTTATAAAATCAGCATTGACAGTGATATCCTCAGGTCTTATTCCCAAAGTCAGCTGTTCTCCTGTGAGCTGCGCCAGAGAAGAAATCTGAGCAGGGTTTTTAACAGAAATTTTTGTTGTTCCGATAGTCAAAGAATTATTCCCGTCAAAGCTGCACGGAATAAAATTCATGCCCGGTGAACCTATAAAGCCTGCCACAAAAAGGTTGTATGGGTGATTATAAAGATTATTAGGCGTATCAACCTGCTGAACAACACCGTCCTTCATAACAACAATTCTGTCCGCCATTGTCATAGCTTCCGTCTGGTCGTGAGTAACGTAAACAAATGTTGTTTCAAGTCTTTTATGGAGCTTGATTATTTCAGTACGCATTGCCGTTCTGAGCTTCGCGTCAAGATTAGAAAGCGGTTCGTCAAGCAGAAACACATCAGGTGAGCGTACCATTGCCCTGCCCAGGGCGACGCGCTGACGCTGACCTCCCGAAAGAGCCTTAGGCTTGCGCTTTAAAAGATGCTCAATATCAAGAATTTTCGCGGCCTCATGAACCCGCTTTTCTATTTCATCTTTCGGGACTTTACGAAGCTCCAGACCGAACGCCATATTTTTATAAACCGTCATATGCGGATACAGTGCGTAGCTTTGAAAAACCATAGCGATATTTCTGTCTTTAGGTTCAATATCGTTGACAATATTTTCGCCGATTCTCATTTCTCCTTCGGAAATCTGCTCAAGTCCGGCAATCATTCTCAGTGTTGTGGATTTTCCGCAGCCTGACGGACCTACAAGAATAATAAATTCTTTATTTTCAATTTCAAGATTAACATTATTAACGGCAACAGTTCCGTCGGAATAAATTTTTGAAATATTTTTCAGTGATATGCTTGACATACTATTATCCTTTCACAGCACCTGCCGCAACGCCTTTTATAATATATTTTTGCGAGAACAGATAAAAAATTACTATCGGAACAATCGCGAGAACCAGCATGGCCATCATCGCGCCCATATCAACCGAACCGTAACCGCCTTTAAGATACTGCACGGCAATCGGGATTGTTTTATATTCACTTCCTATAAGAAGATACGGCAGCAAATAGTCATTCCAGACCCACATAGCATTAAGAATCGCAACTGTAATCGCTGTCGGCTTCAATATGGGAAATACAATTCTGAAATAGGTCTGAATCGGATTGCATCCGTCAATCATCGCGGCTTCCTCAATTTCCATGGGTATTGATTTGACAAATCCGCTGAACATAAAAACTGAAAGTCCTGATCCGAAACCGAGATAAATTATAATAAGTCCGACCGGATTATCAAGCGACAGAATGTTTGCTGTTTTGGTAAGAGTAAACATGACCATCTGAAAAGGAACAATCATCGAAAATACAAAAGCATAATAAAGAACCGATGTGAATTTCGTTTTTCTTCTTGTAATATACCACGCTGTCATCGAAGTAAAAAACACTATTGCCGCAACAGAAAAAACAGTGATAAACACTGACCAGCCGAATGCTTTGAAAAATCCTGTTTTCGCCGCGCCCTCGGTGTAATTTTTCAATCCCTCAAACGTATCTGCGTCCGGAAATTTGAACGGAGTATCGCTGATATGAAACTTGCTTTTGAATGAATTCATCAGAACAATCAGTATCGGCGAAAGAAAAAGAACAGCGGCGGCAATCAGAAAAATATATGAGACTGTTTTTGATAATATTCCTTTTTTAGTCATCACTGCTCCACCTCTTTCTTTCGTGTAAACTGAAGCTGCATAAACGCTATAACAGCTACAAGAATGAAAAATATTACCGCTTTCGCCTGACCTACACCCTCAAAGCCTGACCTGCCGTAAAATGTGTTGTATATATCAAGAGCGAGCATTGCCGTCTTTTTTGACGGAGCACCGGCTGTAAGAGCAAGGTTCTGGTCAAAGAGCTTAAATGAATTTGTGATTGTAAGAAACATACAGATTGTTATACTTGGCATCACAAGCGGTATTGTGACATTCTTAAGTGTCTGCCACATTCCCGCGCCGTCTACCTTTGCGGCATCCTGCAAATCACCTGGAATATTCTGCATGCCCGCTATATAAACAACCATCATATAGCCGATAAGCTGCCAGTTCATAAGAATAACAAGTCCCCAGAAGCCATATTTAGGGTCATACGTGATTGTAACACCGAAATATTTGAAAATTCCGTTTAAAATCAGCTGCCATATATATCCCAAAACGATTCCGCCTATAAGATTCGGCATAAAGAAAACCGTTCTGAATACATTTGTACCTTTCAGACCTTTTGTAAGAAGTGACGCAAGAATGAACGCGATTATATTAACAGTCAGCACAGATACAACCGTAAATTTCACAGTGAACCACAGCGCATTTCTGAAATCGTCATTTTCAAAAGCCCTAACATAATTCTGAATGCCTGTCCATTGAGAATCAAGTACGGTGGTGAAATCTGTAAAAGAAAGCACTAACCCGAGCAAAAACGGAATAACAAATGCGACCAGAAACGCCGCAAGTGTAGGCATAACA
>JAZLLB010000163.1:0-3510 GCA_045597925.1 Acutalibacteraceae bacterium | reverse complement strand
TTTTTCTATTGACATTTATTAAGAAACATAGTAGAATACTGAACTGTATGTTGAGTAAAATAGCTTTACTGTGAAAACAGTAAAGCGTTTTGCTTTGACTGAATATTTGAAGAAAGGAGATGTTTGTGTTTGCCAACCTTTAATCAGTTAGTTAGAAACGGCAGAGAAACACAGGAAAAGAAGGCAAAAGCACCCGCACTTCTCAAGGGACTCAATTCTAAGAAGAATGTTATGACCGATCAGAATTCTCCCCAGAAGAGAGGCGTTTGCACAGCAGTTAAGACAGCTACTCCCAAGAAGCCCAACTCAGCTCTTCGTAAGATTGCAAGAGTTCGTCTTACAAACGGAATCGAAGTTACTTCATATATTCCCGGCGTAGGTCACAACCTTCAGGAGCACAGTGTTGTTCTTATCCGCGGCGGCCGTGTTAAAGACCTTCCCGGCGTTCGTTACCATATCGTTCGCGGTACACTTGATACCCAGGGCGTTAACGGCAGAATGCAGGCTCGCTCAAAGTACGGCGCAAAGCGTCCGAAGGCAGCGAAGAAATAATCAAAATTCACAATTTAATATGCTGAATATTGGTTAAAACTATTAAAAGACAGAATCTTCTTGCAGGCTGCACGGCATTGCTGTGCCACAATGTGAGATGTGTATATATATTATATGCCTCTCCATTGGCGCCACGGGGTTTTGTCACTCGAGTACCTATGATATCATTATTATGAAGGAGGGAAGCGAAGTGCCAAGAAGAGGCCAGATAGCAAAACGCGATGTTTTGCCAGATCCGCTTTACAATTCAAAGTTAGTAACACGACTTATCAACAGTGTTATGTATGATGGTAAGAAGGGCGTCGCTCAGAAGATTGTTTACGACGCATTTGAAATCATCAAGGAAAAGACAAACAAAGATCCTCTTGAGGTCTTTGAAGCAGCTATGGAGAATGTTATGCCCGTACTTGAGGTTAAGGCTCGCCGTGTCGGCGGTGCTACCTATCAGGTACCCATCGAGGTTCGTCCCGACAGAAGACAGACACTCGGTCTGAGATGGATAACACTCTATGCACGTCAGCGCTCTGAAAGAACAATGAAAGAGCGTCTTGCAAATGAAATTATGGATGCTGTTAACTCAACAGGTTCAGCATTCAAGAAGCGTGAAGATACTCATAAGATGGCAGAGTCCAACAAGGCTTTTGCACATTTCAGATGGTAATTTGTTTTACGCATATTTTAGGTTTATCAGTCACCGCAAGGTGATTACGGAGGTTTATAATGCCAAGAGAAGTATCGCTTGAATACACAAGAAATATCGGAATCATGGCACACATTGATGCGGGTAAAACAACTACCACAGAGCGTATTTTGTATTACACGGGTATCAACCATAAAATTGGTGAAACGCATGACGGCACCGCGACTATGGACTGGATGGCGCAGGAGCAGGAGAGAGGTATCACAATTACCTCTGCTGCTACCACCTGTTTCTGGCAGGGTTCTCAGCACCAGTATAAGAGACACCGTGTCAATATTATTGATACTCCCGGCCACGTTGACTTTACAGTTGAGGTTGAGCGTTCACTCCGCGTTCTTGACGGTTCCGTAACCGTTCTTTGCGCCAAAGGCGGCGTTGAGCCTCAGTCTGAAACAGTTTGGCGTCAGGCTGATAAGTACCATGTTCCCAGAATGGTATATGTTAATAAGATGGACATCATGGGTGCGGACTTCTACAGAGTTGTTGACATGATGAAAGACCGTCTTAAATGCAATGCCGTTCCGATTCAGCTCCCCATCGGCGCTGAGTCAACATTCAGAGGCGTAATTGACCTTGTTAAGATGGAAGCTGAGGTTTATTACGACGATCAGGGCAAGGATATGAGAAAAGAGCCTATCCCTGATGATATGAAAGAAACAGCTCAGAAATATCACGACGAGCTTATTGAGGCTGTCGCGGAGCAGGATGACGAGCTTATGGAAAAATTCTTTAACGGTGAAGAGCTTACCGTTGAAGAAATTAAATCCTGCATCCGTAAAGCTACAATTGCGAACGATATGGTTCCCGTAACCTGCGGAACATCATACCGCAACAAGGGCGTTCAGATGCTCCTTGACGCAATTATTGATTATATGCCCGCTCCCACTGATGTTGAGGCTATTAAAGGTGTAAATCCTGATACAGACGAAGAAGAGGAAAGACCCTCATCTGACAGCGAGCCTTTCTCGGCTCTTGCTTTCAAGATTGCAACTGACCCGTATGTAGGTAAGCTCTGCTTCTTCCGTGTATATTCAGGTACTGTTGAAGCAGGTACAACCGTTTATAACTCTGTTAAGGGTAATAATGAGCGTATGGGCCGTCTTCTTCAGATGCATTCAAATAACAGAAAAGATATCGAAGTTTGCTACGCGGGCGACATTGCCGCCGCTGTTGGTCTTAAGAACACGACAACAGGCGATACGCTTTGTGACGCGAAGCACCCGATTATCCTTGAGTCAATGGAATTCCCGGAGCCTGTTATCCGTGTAGCCATTGAACCCAAAACAAAAGCAGGTCAGGAAAAGATGGGTATTGCCCTTGCAAAGCTTGCCGAGGAAGATCCCACATTCCGCTGCTATACAGACGAAGAAACCGGTCAGACCATTATCGCCGGTATGGGTGAGCTTCATCTTGAGATCATCGTTGACAGAATGCTTCGTGAGTTTAAGGTTGAGGCAAATGTAGGTAAACCTCAGGTTGCTTACAGAGAAACCATTACCGCTCCTTCGGATGTTGACTGCAAGTATTCACGTCAGTCAGGCGGACGCGGTCAGTACGGTCACGTTAAGATTAAAATTGAGCCCAATCCCGAGAAAGGCTTTGAGTTTGTCAACTCAATTGTCGGCGGTGCTATTCCCAAGGAATATATTCCCGCTGTTCAGGCCGGTGTTGAGGGCGCAATGCAGTCCGGTGTTCTTGCTGGTTATCCCGTTGTTGACGTTAAGGTTACTCTTTATGACGGCTCATTCCACGAGGTTGACTCTTCTGAAATGGCGTTTAAGATTGCCGGTTCCATGGCTTTCAAAGACGCTATGAGAAAAGCCGCTCCCGCGCTTATGGAGCCCATAATGAAAGTTACAGTTATCGCTCCCGATGAGTATCTCGGTGATGTTATGGGTGATATCAACTCACGCCGCGGTATGATTCTGGGCACAGAAGCCAGAACAGGCGCAATTCAGGTTAACTCTAACGTTCCGCTTGCGAATATGTTCGGCTACGCTACCGACCTCCGTTCCAAGACACAGGGACGCGGTCAGTACACAATGGAACCCAGTCATTACACTGCAGTTCCCAAGTCTATTTCGGACGAAATTATAACAACTCGTTCAAAAGGCTGATTTTTTAAAAAAACTACTTGCATTTTGCGCGTAAACTTGTTAAAATGTTTACGTGCAATACGCATAGTATAATACGTAATTTAGTTAGGAGGAATTCCCAATGGCAAAAGAAAAATTTAACCGTAGCAAGGCTCACGTTAA
>JAZLLB010000162.1:0-4186 GCA_045597925.1 Acutalibacteraceae bacterium | reverse complement strand
GCTCTCTGCGCTTCAACTGTGCTTAAACCTGCAGGAGGCTTAATAATATCGTTCCTTATCAGGTCGAAATAAAGCTGAATCCCAAGCGACGGAATATTTCCGATAAGCCCCGAAATAAAATTCGTTACCGAAATCAGCCTTCGCCTGTCTGACGGATACGGAGTTATGGTTGAAAGATATCCGCTCTGAGCAACATTCTTGAAATTGCCGAAAACCTCAATCATCATTTCAATGGCCACATAAATCGTGAACTTTGTCATATCCATTGAATTTTCAAGCATCGCGGCGGGAAGTATCTGCGGAAGCAGCCAGAACAGACTCGTCACCAGAGCAAGCGGCAGCGCCCACACAGCCATATGAGGAATGAATTTACCCCATCTTGTTCTTGTCTTCTCAATTACGGAACCGACAATAAAATCATCAGCAATATCCCATATTCCGAGAATAACCTGAGACTTAGGCAGCAGATTTTTAAGATTAATATTCAGAACGCCTTCAATAAAATCATTCTTATAGTCATTGATTCCGATGTCCTTGAACGCATTGAATATAAGATAATCAATCGTATGCTTTTTCGAGATAACCCGTCTGTCCGCCTTCACAAGTGTATGAAGCTTTGAATTAACCTCATCAAGCTCTCTGTCATATCGAGAAACTCTTATTTTACCAGCCATTACAGTCACCTCCTCTTATTTCCAAGCGGCACGTTCGGCTTCTTTTTTCTCCGAAGCCTTCGCTTCTTCCGCTGTGATTCTTTCCTGTATTTCCGTCAGTGCCTCAACCATTTTCCTGCGGATTTCAAGTTTGTCCACACCCTGCTCCACAAGGGAAAAATATTCATTGCTGTCAAGACCTCCGATATAGCACGGAGTGTATTTAACCGCAAGTCCTCTTTTGTCAAGCATGAGATTATATACGGGAATAATCAGCATCAGTCCGATATAAACAAATGAGCCGACCGAAAGCTTAGCAGACGAATATCCGGGAAGTACCGCTGAAATATCCGCGGCACATATCAGAAAGCATACCATCGAAACAGCCGCTGAAACAATCATTACGCAATTCAGAATTATATTTCTCTCTTTTCCGTGCTCTGAAAGGGACAGAGGTGTTAACGCAAGACAGACAATAATCATTACCGCTGACAGCGTTAACCCGATAATCGAAGCACCGAACGCGCCGTTCCCGAAAACCGAACCGATGTCCTCCGCTCCGGAAATAAAATTGACGACATTTATCACATTGACGCTTTTGGCACCGTTTACTCCAGACAGACTGCACAGAGGAAGAAACAGTCCCGCAATCGGCAGCAGTGAAATAAAGATTCTGATTATCGCGGGCGGAGAGCCGAAAAACGCCGCTTTGGCTCTGTCAATTCCGGGCTGACTTTTCGCGTGCTCGATTTCCGCTTTTTCGGTTTCTTCAAGAAGTCTGTCATTGGATTTGTAGTATACAATGTTTACATGACAGTCAGGACATTCCTGCCGCCAGTTGTAAATATGCAGCTTTCTGCCGCATTTCGGACAGTTTGTCATATTTTTCACCTCTTTCAAATTTTTTGTTTATTTTAGTAAATAAACATCAGTCAAAATAGCCCTTTGCGCCGAAGATATTATATACCGCTTTGCTGATGAACATAACCGCATTGACAATAGCCTTGTTTGCGGTCACGGTTTCATTTTCTCTGAGATTCAGCTCAATCATCACGTCGTGCCAGTCGTCAATAATCTTGTTATCTGATTCGGGATTGTTTACGGCGCGGTATTTCATTTCTTCCGCTTTTTCGAGCTTCACTCTCTGCTCTTCGGTAAGCTCTGAGCGCAGCATTTTTTCATTGAATTTATCAATATCCGAGTTGAGCTGCTTTATGTTTCTCGCCTTATTAAACTGCGGATAATATATTCCGTCCTCCTCCTGATTGTCACAGTCAGATACGTTTTTTATTCTGCCCGTCGCAAGGTCGACCGCAAGCCGCAGGGCAGTGTTGTCATATTTCAGATCGTGCATTTCCTTATAGAAAAACCATGTTGAATCCTTATACCAGGTTGTTGAAATATCTATAGTCTTATCAGGTGAGAGAATTCTGCCGTTTCCGTCTTCAAGAGTTTTGTCAAACGGGGCATAACTTGTACCCGGTGCGGTTGATGAAATATTGATAATCTCGTCGCTGTTGGTGTCTGCTGACGATGCCATGAATTTGAAAAAGTCATAGTCGCCCGACACTCCGCCGAAGGTTGAGCCATATGCGCTGATGAACGAAAAAGTTACGCCCTGCTTTTCAAGCTTCCGCATGTTTTCTCTGAGTTTTTTCTGACATTCATAGTAGCTGTCCGCTTCATCTCTGACCCTGCCCTCGGGAATGCGTTCTCTGACACTCATATAATCATATGACGGCACAAGCGCTAGAAGCGATGGCGTTGAAAAAATAAGATTTCCGATTTCCTTTAAAACTCCGTCAATGAGATTTCTCAGATCTTCTTTCGGGAGGAATCGCAGCATCATGAGAATAAGTGAACCGCTTGTTTCGCTCAAAGTGCCTTTTATACCGTCGGGAAGCTTGCTTTTGCGGATTCCGTCACCGAGCATACTGCTCAGAAGCTCCGGAAGAAGAGTGTAATAAAATTTGTCTGCCGAATCCTCTGTATAGGCAAGATTAAGCAGATCCGTTACAACATCGCTCCCGTTCCAGCAGCCGACAATACTGACAACCCTGCTGACATGATTATCGGAAACATCGGGATACTCGTTAAGATACGCACTGGCAACCGACGCGCCCATACTCATCGGAACAAGAACAACCTTGTCCGCACCGACCTTGTTGTTTCTGAGTATGGTTTCGATATATTCATGAAGTTTTTTTACATTGTCAGAAGTATACGAAAAGGCACTGTAATTAAAGCAGTACAGATAATCCTCATAATCGTCACCGAGCTTTTCTCTTGCTGCCTCGGCGCAGGGAATTGAAGAATAGAAACGGCTTTTAGCTTCTGATTTCAGTTCACCCTTTTCATTGTAGTGATACGGATACCCGGAAAGCGGACGAACATGCAGCGGAGTAATCACGTTTTCGGGGAGTTTTCCGTTTTCGTCAATGGTGTTGTAATCAAACAAGTCTGAAGCAAGACTTTTTATTGTTCCGCCGTAATTTCTGTATCCCGTGAAAACACCTGCGATAAACTTAATGAGAAGCACAGCGAGCTTTACCGCAGCGGCAGGATTTTTCAGCGCTTCTTCAATATTGTAAACAAGATTCCATTTCTGGGAATATTCCCCGTTTTCAATAAGCGTTGTGTAGTTTTCGTAATCATGAAGATCTCCGTTTTTGAAGCTGTCCTCTTCAAGATATTTTTCATCAAATGAGTAGGTGTAACTCTGACCGATTCCCGTGATGAAAAGAATAATTTCTTTACTTTTGGCGGAAGCTGAAAACACACTGCCGGAAAGTAAAATTGCTGTACATAAGATTAACGATATTATTTTTTTCATAAGGTTTTCCTCCTTTTTTTGTTTGTAGCTTAAGTATAGCCGAAACAAATCTGCGTAGTTTAATTTGAGAATGAAATGTAATTAATAAGGAACGAATTACTTTTCAATAGTTTGTTCACTTCTGAAGTTCGTAAAAAAACAAAGTCAGCCTCTTGTGCTGTTACATTATGATGTCGTATTAATTGAAAATATCGGCTCTTTTCCGGAAATACCATCTTTTACTCCCGTCTCACAGATATCGCCGGCTGAATCGGGTAATTATGCTCACAAATACTGTAAAATCACCGGAATCAAGAAGTGTTCCCAAATCACGGCAGATTAATCCTGCCGCTTAAATCTGAATAATTCCATGCAGAGCAATGCCCGGCAATTGTCTGATTTGACCGTTGCCGGGTTTAATTATTATTATACGCGGGGTTCTTTTTGGGGTACGCTCTTATTGGGCAGGGACAGAAAGACTTGTTCTCGTCTGCGGCTCGGTCAGTGCTTTTGAACACCTTCGGTATACAAAGTCTACCACCGGAGACCCGCGCCTTTCGGCACGCGGTTTTGGAGTGACTATATATAGTGCTTATTTGTGATTATTGTACATTATATTCTGTTATTTAGTCCTTTTGATTGTGAATACCTAACGCAAAATAACACTAAAAAGTATGTAAAAAACTACATAAAAAACACTTATTTTCAGAAGTATTAGGCA
>JAZLLB010000161.1:0-1485 GCA_045597925.1 Acutalibacteraceae bacterium | reverse complement strand
AGCTTTATTATGTTCCCTTTGAGGGAGAAACAGCTGACAGCCTTGTGCTTTACGCATCATGCGAAGCTCTCCTTATGAACATTGAAAATTCATCGGGAATAACATTTGAAAACATTAAATTTGCGGATACAGGCTGGGAATATTCAAATGATAAATATCTGAACATGAACATCCACACCCGTCTGAGAGACTATGAGACTTCGTCTGTTCAGGCCGCGGTTGATGTATGCGGCGCCATTGACGTTATTTATTCTGATAATATCAATTTTAAAAACTGTGATTTTGAAAACATCGGAGCGACAGCGATACGCTATTTCACAGGCGCAAAGAACTGCGTTGTTGATTCCTGTTATTTCGGTAATATCGGAGCCGATGCGATTTTTATCGGCGGCAGATTCTTTATAGGAGAAAAAATTGATGAAATCCGTGATAATATTGCGGAAAACATCACTGTCAGAAACTGTGAAATTGAAAAATACGGCAGACAGTTTTTCGGTGCCTGCGGAATAACTGTTGCTTACTGCGATACAGCGGAAATATCAAACAACGAAATCCATGACGGATACTATACGGGTATATCCGCGGGATTCATGTGGCTGTTCGGCGAGAATCCGACTCAGAATATTAAAATCACGGATAATCTCATTTATAACATCGGTCTTGAAACTCTTTCAGACCTCGGCGGAATCTATATGCTCGGTGTTCAGCAGAATACGGTTGTAAGCGGCAACGTTATTCATGACTGCTCGTGCTATGACGGCAAGGACGGCTATGCGGGAGACGGCATTTATCTTGATTCGGGCTGCGAGTTCATGACTATTGAAAACAACCTTGCTTTTAATTGCAGCACCTCCTGTTTCAACACAACGCTCAGCAAGAATAACATCATCAGAAATAATATTTTTGCGCTTTCGGGTCAGAGCGTCGCCTGCCTCGGAGCAGAGGAATTCCTGCTATATACCAATCTTAACAACACATACATAAACAATATTTTTCTGACCGACAACAAGGTGCTTTCTGTTGAGCAAATTAATCACACGGGTCATTTTGGGGGAAGCGGCAATATTCTCTGGGATATGACATACGGCGATGAGCTTTATTTCACCATAGGCAGCTATACGGATAAAGCCATTGTCCGAAGCAGTGCCGAAGCGAGAAATGTCCTCGGCTCTGCGATTTACAGAAACCCGGGCTTTAAGGACGCGCTGTCCTTTGATTTTTCTCTTGATGAAAATTCGGCGGCCGTCAGGCTCGGCTTTGAGCCGTTTGATTATTCGAATGCGGGAACCTTAAAGGGTACGCGTGTCGGTCTTACCCGAAAAGGCGGCCTGACAGCTTATAATTCGGAAACAAAGGATTACGCCGACAGACCTGCAGCTCCGTCATTTATTGAAAAAGTCAAGCAGTTCTTCAGTAAGATTTTTGACCGGTTCAAGAGCCTGTTTGAAAAAATCATTGTCTGCAAAGAGCCTGAAATCAACGACC
>JAZLLB010000160.1:0-44406 GCA_045597925.1 Acutalibacteraceae bacterium | reverse complement strand
GGCTTGATTTGCACCGTAGCGGCGGTCTATCTGATCGTTTTCCGTCGGATTGTAGTTCCATTCGTCACAGATTACTTCCGCATTGCCGTAGCCTGCTTTTTCAAGATTCTCGTTAATATATTTTATCCAGCGCGTATTTACTTCAGTTGTCGTGTAGCTGTGCCATGAAAAGAAATCCATGGGCGGCTTATTTTCTTTTATATAGTCAAGGAAGCCCTGAAAGAACTCAACAAAATACTTATTGTATGCAGGAGCACCCGACTTTACGTTATTGGTTTTTGTTAATGCGTAAAATCCGCACGAACCGTAGCCTCCGATTTTGAGTTCGGGAAATTTTTCTTTAAGATACGTTGCGGAGACATCATAAAGACGGTAGAATTCCTCGGGCGAACCGTGCCAGAAAACGTTCTCTGTATTATATTCAGTTTCGGAAATTTCTTCATATTTGCCGCCGTCGGGCTCGTTCCAGATTTCCCAGTACTTGATGTTGTAATTAAATCCGTCTGCCCAGCCGTAATTGTAGTGAAGGATTATATGCTCGCATATCTGAGCCCATTTTGTGTAGTCAGCGGGAGGGAGAAGAAGTTTATGGTCTTTCTGCGCGTTGCTGTAGCTTATACCGAGGCGAAAGAAAGGCACCATACCTGTATCGGCAATTGCCGCCAGCACTTTATCGCATCCTTCAAAGCTGTATGAGTTTTCATCGTTAACATCTTTTGAAAAATCAGGGAAAATGTTGTGGATATCGGTAATATTTATGTCGTGCGTTCTGCATACCGTCATATTCGCTTCGGTGAAATATCTGTTAATTTCACTGTTGAGCTCATATTCGGGCATTCTTCCGATGTTGTGAACAGGTCTTATTTCATCAACAACATTATTGAAATCAATTCTGATAACATTCGGAGTGAAAATCACCTGAAACAGAGATGTAAAAAAAGCCATGATTACAGCAAGACATTTTTTAAACATATGGAAACCTCCGTTTATATTTTTAAATTCGATATCCGTTAACGGTGTATCAGTATTTTTCCATTTCGTCAACACCGAGAACGAATACAGTCGCGCCGCCGACGGAAACATCGTGCTGGAGTGCACCTTCATCAAATCCTCTTCCGAAGGATTCAGTGGTGGGCGCGCTGTGAGTTCTTGTGTTTGAGTATTTTTTGATTATATCCTTGCAGTGACGTACATCCTTTTCATCTGTGCCGATAAGGAAAGTTGTGTTGCCGACCATAAGAAATCCGCCGGTGGTGGAAAGTTTTGTCACCATAAAATTTTCTTTTGTCAGTGCGGAGGCTACCACCGCGGAGTCCTCGTTATTTACAATAGCAATTACCAGTTTCATTGTCATTCTCCTTTATTACAGTTTAGGTTCGAGCATTTTGCGGCTGCGTTTGTCAAGCTTACGGTAATCGGGAATCTCATACCTGTTGTCGTTAGCGTCAATTATAAGCACACGTCCGTCATAAAGCGGTTTTACAGATGCCATATGGTTGCGTATCTCAAATTTTATTATACCGTGATCCGTCTCCGCCGTCCACATCCAGATTTTGAATTTTTCCGTCATTTCAATAAAGCGTGTGATGCGCGGTATCATATAATGCTCTTCCAGTGCGCTTTCAATTACCTTTCTTGAATCTTCCGCAAGATTTGCTGTGTCACGTATTATGGCAATCTGCTCACCTTCGGAATCGAGAAGAGCCACATATTTATTTCCGCCGCTTCTCGGGAAAAGCCTGTGCGGTTCGAGTTCAGTGAGCTTTTTGTCTGAGCCGTAGAACTGAACGTCAACAAAAATTCCGTCATTCTCGGTAATTCTGACCTCGGGTCCGTCAATATAATTTATCATTCAGCTCACCTCTCATTCAAAATTTTCCTCTTTTTTCTTCGCCTGCAGTTTTTCACCCATGTTCTGAATCTGTATGAGCTTGTAATATTTGCCTTTGAGTGCCATAAGCTCCTGGGGAGTACCGCATTCGATTATTTCACCCTTATCCACAACAACAATCTTATTTGCGTTGCGCAGCGTCGAAAGTCTGTGAGCAATCATAAGCGTGGTTCTGCCTCTTATAAGACGTTCAATAGCCTCCTGAATAAGATGCTCTGTTTCGGAGTCAACCGCTGCTGTTGCCTCGTCAAAAATTAGGATTGACGGATTTTTCATAACAGCTCTCGCAATTGAGATTCTCTGCTTTTCACCGCCTGAAACTCCGATTCCGCGTTCACCGAGAAGCGTATCATAGCTGTCGGGAAGTCGCGAAATAAATCCATGAGCGTTAGCGACATCAGCCGCGCGGAGAACCTGTTCAACATGAGCGTTGGGCGAACCGTACGCGATATTATTGAAAACCGTATCTCTGAACATCATCGGTTCCTGCTGAACAAAGCCAATCTGACTTCTGTAATACGCCATATCAATATCACGCAGATTTTTGCCGTCTATGAGTATTTCGCCCTCATAATCGTCATAATAGCGCATAATCAGGTTGATAAGAGTTGATTTACCAGAACCTGTTGTACCCACAATTCCCACAACATCTCCCGGTTCAATGGTAAGATTTATGTTGCTGAGTACTTTTTTAGAGCGGTCAAATGAGAAATTGACATCTTTAAACTCAATTTTGCCGTCTATTCTTTCCGTATTCTGATTCTGACCGAAATCATGCTCCGGTTCAGCATCAAGTATGTCTAAAATTTTCTCTGCCGAAGCAAGCGTATTCTGATAAACGTCATTAAGATTTGCGAAGAAATTTATCGGTGTATAGAACATGCTGGCATACGAAACAAACGAAACAAGAAGACCTACCGAAAAACCTTCTGACCCGGAAATTATGTATGAGCCGCCGGAAAACCAGATGATAAGTGTTCCGCAGGTAACGAGAAATGTCATCAGCTGAGGGAAAATGCCGGACATTTTAGCAACTGAAACATCTTCCTCAAGCCATGCGTCGCAGTATGCGTCAAACTTTTTAACAACGCTCTTTTCGTTAGTGAACGCTTTAACAACTCTTATGCCCGGTACGGTATCGGCAAGCAGTGTTGAAATAGCTGTGCTTCTTCGCCAGATACGCATATATCTCGGACCTATTTTCTTGCCGAAAACTCTGCCTATAAGCACAACAAGCGGAATAGGCACAAGCGAAAACAGCGTCAGCTTCCAGTTGAGACAAATCATAATCACTAAAATGCCGATGAGGGTGAACAGCTGAACAACAGCCTCCTGTGACAGCTTCATGACAAAGTTCTGGATTACCGATGTGTCTGAATTGACACGGTTGATAACAGAACCTGTTGAGGTTTTATCGTAAAAGCTCATGGGCAGATACTGCGCTTTTTCGTATATATCTTTTTTAAGGCTGAGGACTATTTTATCGCCTGTAAGGCGCAGAAGATATGCTCTGTATGCCGAAACGGAATACTGGAGCAGATACACTCCGAGCAGCATAAGTATCATTCTCACAAGCAGTCCGCCTTCGCCCGAAGGAAGCACCTTGTCAACCATGTAACCTGTTATATACGGCGGCACAAGAGACATTCCGGTTGTGAATATTGAAAGCAGCATACACACAATAAGCTGTGCTTTATACGGCAGGGCATACTGAGCGAATTTTGAGAACATCTTGCTTTTTCCCTGGCAGTTGATGCATTCCGCGTTTGGTGAAGGCAGCTTTCTGCCGCATTTCGGGCAGAATGAGCGCTGTTTTTCATACGTATTTTCAACAGCATATAGCAGCTCGTCAGAATACCCCTCACTGATTACATCGTTAATAAAATTACTTGCCGCGTCAGCCGCGTTTGCACAGGCGAATGTAAAACGCATAAGTCTGATTCTTTTTCCGTCAACCGTATCCGCAAAAAAAACTGCGTTGCCGTACATTCTTTTTACATTCGTCTTTTTAATATCCTCAAAATCAAGAGAAAAAATTCCGTTTTCAAAGCTGCTGTCGAAAGCATACAGTTTGTTTTTTAGAATACATACCGCGCTTTCCGAGTATTTTCCTTTTAACGCAAGATCACCCACAACTGTAAACAGCGGCTTTTGATTTTTAAAAATTCTGTCATATCCGCTTTGGAATTTCTTGGGAAATTTGCCGTTTATAAGTTCACTCATTGAATCACCCCCGTAAACTTCAAAGCAGATTATAGTCCATTAAATTTATATGTCAATAGAAATGACTTATTTTTTTAAAATAAATTTCTTTATTTCCCCCTTATATACTCTGCTGACATTTATATTATCCCATGAAGACGGGAGCATAGGGCTGATTTTCACACCGTCTGTAGTGTGCTGAATTCCCAGAATTTTCTCAATGAAGATATTAAGAAACCATGCAACAGAGCCTGTTCCGTAATTCTGGCTTGAAATACCGAAATTTTCGTTTGGGAGGCTGAAATAGAAATTCGGTATGAATGTAGGGGACTGACAGTTTTTCTCTGTGGGATTTTTCGGATTTACCGGCAAAACGGAATACAGTGTTTCAAACGCTCTGTCAGCGTTGCCGAGAGCCGCGTCTGCCCCTGCCTTGAACATTGTTCCGTGGCAATATGCACAGCCGTTTTCAGCTGTTCCGGGATTTTTCGCGCTTATTCTTCCCCACACGGCGTTATATTCTTTAAACGCAGGCGCGAATAAAAGATATCCGGTATCAATCTTAAGCCGCTCCATAGACGCTGTTACTTTTTCAAGCCTTTCACCGCTGACCGCTTTTGCCATTACCGCGAAGCTCTGCGCGTTGAGAAACTGCTTTGCCTCACTGTCTTTGTGCGAACCGTAGGGTATACCGTCATCGTCTATTCCCGCATAGAACCAGTCACCGTCCCATGCGTAATCATTCATTGCTTTTTCCAGAGAATCTGCGATATTTTTCAGCTCATTATCGGGGAATACGGATATCAGCTTTCTTACCGCGTAAATCAGTGCAGCGGTGTTCCATGTTGATTCACCTTTTCCTTTTCTCCCCGGACCGTTGAGAGGGTCTGTCCAGTCACCGTCAAGCATAAGGCACATGCCGTGTTCGCCGGTTTTGCCGCCCATATAGCGTGCCGCCTGCTTAAGATGCTCAAGAACCGTAGCCTCGGTGCCGTCACTGTAAGGAACAATTCTGTCATAGTATTCTTTTCTGCCGGAAATTTCAATAATATTTGTAAAGCAGAGTATCAGCCATATAGCTCCGTCGCTGTGTTCAATAAGGCAAAGCTTCTGCGGAGCTGAGCCATCGGTCATTACCCATCCCTTGAGATAGCCGTTGCTGTGCTGATTTTTCATAACATTGCATACGATTTCAAACGCGTCGTCAGGGTCAATCATAGCGTATCCCATAGCGTCCTGAAGCTGATTCCTGACAGGGCAGTACGTGCTTGCACGGTTCATCTTTCCGAGGAATACGGCCTGTTTTTTAAGCCAGACATTAACAAGCGCGTTCAGGTTATCATCGGGTGTACCGACAGTAAACGAGCTTATTCTTTTATCCCACAGACTTCTGATTTCATTAAGCTGTTTTTCAACATCGAGATATTCATTTTTGAGTGACTGCACGTCAGAAATGTCTTTAGCTACTCCCGCAAGGATATTTATTACTTTTTCCTCTCCTGCTTTAAGAGTGAAATCAAACTGTAAGGCACCGCAGGCCGAGCCGTAATCACTTACGCCGCAGGCAAGTCTTCCGTTTTTAACACTCAGCGGCATTGAATAGGGATTGTCTGTTCCAAGAAAACGCTGTGTATTTGTTTCATAGGCGCACGGTTTAAAATCAGACGTTACGAAACAGATGTCCTTTTTTTTCAAAGCGGACTCATACTCATCGTAATAAACATAATACGGAAATCCCGCACGGTAAGCTGTGCCTGATTCATCATCCCAATTCGCTACCTGTCCCATAGTACCGGCTTTATTAAAAATGAAGCAGTTAAATACTGAGATTCCGGCATCTTTATCAGATTCATTTTTTACTTTTACCGTCCAGATTTCAGCTTTGCCGTTTGCGGGAACAAACGCTCTCACAGATGTTGAAAATCCATTGAATTTTTCAAAAGCCTCGCTGCTCTCCGGATTCTGCTCACAGCGGTATTGACTGCCATTTCCGCAAAGCAGACGGTAATCAGCTCCGTTGAATTTAACAAAGAAATCACGCTTTTCGGCAATCTGCTCAGATGTTTTGAAAACAGGATTTATCACCGTTCCCGCACCCTGCATACGCTGGGTCAGGTCAAGTATATATTCTGAATTAAACAGCTTGTTTTTCCACGGCGCAGGTGTATCGGCTGTGTTGATGCACAAAGTTCTTCCTTCATTTTTAAAAGACCATACAGACATTTCAATTCCTCCTGAAATATTTTCTGAATTACAGCAAATTCATAAACAGCCCCGTGATTCAGAATTAAATCTGTTTCATCGGGGCAGTTTTGTTACAAAAAAACCGAGAACAATCAATGCTCTCGGAGAATAACCGCTCCGAACACTTCATGTTCAAATAAAATGCTCGGATTTTTAATTGTTGGTGATCCATCGGGGATTCGAACCCCGGACACCTTGATTAAAAGTCAAGTGCTCTGCCAACTGAGCTAATGAATCATTTTGTGCGTCAAGCACTCAAATATAATATACTATTTGTCACGGTTTGTCAATACTTTTTTCAAAAATAATTAAAAATTTTTCCATATTTGAAATTGATGATAATTTTATCTTATTAAAACACATCATATGCTGTTACGCTTGACAAATTTTCATATATATAGTATATTATAATGTAATTATTTTCTGACACGGAGGATTATCGAATGCCAAAAAAAGCAAGCTACGGCAACGACACCATCACTTCCTTAAAGGGTGCTGACAGAGTAAGAAAACGTCCGGCGGTTATATTCGGCTCTGACGATATTGAAGGATGTCAGCATTCCGTATTTGAAATTCTTTCAAACTCAATTGATGAGGCGAGAGAGGGATACGGCGACAGAATTATTGTTACCAGATTTGCTGACAATTCAATTGAAATTCAGGATTTCGGCAGAGGAATCCCTGTTGACTATAACGAAAAAGAAAAGAAATATAATTGGGAGCTTGTTTTCTGCGAGCTTTATGCGGGCGGAAAATATGATACCAACGACGGCGGCAGTTATGAGTATTCCCTCGGTCTTAACGGACTCGGTCTTTGCTCAACACAGTACGCTTCCGAATATATGGAGGCTGAAATTCACCGCGACGGGTATAAATATACTCTGAATTTCAAAAATGGCAAGCCTTCGGGCGAAATGGAAAAAGAAGAGTATCATCACCGCGACACGGGTTCAAGAATCAAATGGCGTCCTGATTTAAAGGTATTCACCGATATCAATATTCCGATCTCCTATTTTCAGAGTGTAATGAAACGGCAGGCAATTGTCAATGCGGGAATTACGTTCATTCTTAAAAATCAGGTCGGAAGAACCTTTGAAACATTTGAATACAGATATGAAAACGGTATAACAGATTATGTTTCCGAAACAGCAGGGGAGGATGCCATGACTTCCGTTCAGACGTGGCAGGCTGAACGTATCGGAAGAGACAGAGATGACCAGAAGGATTATAAAGTCAAAATAAACGCCGCTTTGTGTTTTTCAAACAAGGCTCAGATGAAAGAGTATTATCACAATTCAAGCTGGCTTGAGCACGGCGGCGCGCCTGATAAGGCGGTCAGGAACGCTTTTGTTTATCAGATTGATTCATATTTAAAAACAAGCGGAAAATACGTCAAGAGTGACGCGAAAATAAAATTTGAAGATATTGAAGACTGTATGATACTTGTTGTGTCATCTTTCTCAACAAAAACCTCCTACGAAAATCAGACAAAGAAAAGTATTACCAACAGATTTATTCAGGACGCGATGACTGAATTTTTCAAGCATCAGCTGGAAATATATTTTATTGAAAACAGGGCTGAAGCGGATAAAATCGCAAATCAGGTGCTCATTAATATGAGAAGCCGCACCAAGGCGGAAAGCACACGTCAGGCAATCAAAAAGTCGCTGACAACATCAAATGATCTTGCAAACAGAGTGCAGAAATTTGTTGACTGCCGTACTAAAGATGCTTCGGAGCGGGAACTTTTCATTGTGGAGGGTGACTCGGCTCTTGGTGCTTGTAAGCAGGCAAGAAATTCTGAATTTCAGGCTCTTATGCCTGTAAGAGGCAAAATACTGAACTGCCTTAAATGCGAGTATGACAGAATTTTCAAAAGCGAAATCATCACCGACCTTGTAAAGGTACTGGGTTGCGGTGTTGAGGTTAAGTCAAAGGCAATGAAGGGTCTGACCGAATTTAATCTTGACATGCTGCGCTATAATAAGGTTATTATCTGCACAGATGCCGATGTTGACGGTTTTCAGATAAGAACGCTGATTCTCACTATGATTTACAGACTTATGCCTACTCTTATTGAGGAAGGCAAGGTGTTTATCGCAGAAACTCCGCTTTATGAAATCAACACAAAAGACCAGGTCTGGTTCGCGTATACCGAAAAAGAAAAAACGCAGGCCATTGAGGAAATAGGCAATCAAAAATATACGATTCAGCGTTCAAAAGGACTCGGTGAAAACGAAGCCGACATGATGTGGATGACGACAATGAATCCTAAAACGAGACGTCTTATTGAAATAAAACCCGAAGAAGCTGAAAAAACAGCAATGGTGTTTGATATGCTTTTGGGCGATGACCTTGCGGGTCGTAAGGAGCATATTGCCGATAAGGGCTATCTTTATATTGATATGCTTGATTTAAGCTGAGGGGGGGAGAATATGGCAAAGAAAAAGAAAATCGAAAAGAACGAAGAAGGTATGAATCCCAATACCCATATTCTCGGTGCTGGCATTGTTATGCCGCAGAATATTACCGAAATGCTTGAAACTAATTTCATGCCTTACGCCATGAGCGTTATTCTGTCCCGTGCGATTCCCGAGATTGACGGCTTCAAGCCTTCGCACAGAAAGCTGCTTTATACAATGTATAAAATGGGACTTCTAACGGGCGCAAGGACTAAATCAGCGAATATCGTCGGTCAGACGATGAGACTCAATCCTCACGGAGACGCCGCGATTTACGATACAATGGTTCGTCTCTCAAGGGGTTATGAGGCACTTCTTCATCCGCTGGTTGATTCAAAAGGAAACTTCGGCAAGGCGTATTCCCGCGATATGCAGTGGGCGGCTCCGAGATACACAGAGGCAAAGCTCGCACCGATATGCGCCGAGCTTTTTGCCGATATCGATAAGGATACCGTTGATTTTGTTGAAAATTACGATAACACAACCAAGGAGCCGACTTTACTTCCTGTTAAATTTCCGACAATTCTTACAAATCCCACAACGGGAATCGCTGTCGGTATGGCAAGCTCTATCTGCTCATTCAATCTGAATGAAATTTGCGATACGACAATCGCGCTTATTAAAAATCCCGATGCTGATGTGGCAGATACCTTAAAAGCTCCCGATTTTCCCGGCGGCGGACTCCTGCTTTATGACCGTGATGCGATAGCTTCAATTTATGATACTGGTCGCGGAGGATTCAAGATAAGAGCAAAATATAATTACGATAAAGAAAACAGATGTATTGAAGTTACCGAAATTCCGCCTACAACAACGGCGGAAGCGATTATCGACAAGATAATTGAAAAATACAAAGCGGGTTCTATAAGAGAAATTAATGATATTCGTGACGAAACAGATAAATCGGGTCTGAAAATCACGATTGACCTTAAAAAAGGCACTGACCCGGATAAACTTATGCAGAAGCTCTACCGTTCAACTCCGCTTGAAGACACATTCTCATGCAATTTCAATGTTATCATCGCGGGTGTACCGAGAGTTCTCGGTGTGCGTGACATTCTTGACGAGTGGATTGCCTTCAGAACCGAAAGTGTTCAGAGAAGGATATATTTTGACCTTACAAAAGCGAAAGAAAAGCTGCATCTTCTTGAGGGCCTTCAGAAAATTCTTCTTGATATTGACAAAGCGATTCAGATTATACGCAATACGAGAGAAGAGAGTGAAGTTGTTCCGAATTTGATGATAGGCTTCGGTATCGACGAAATTCAGGCGAATTACGTTGCTGAAATCAAGCTGCGTCATCTTAACAGAGAGTATATTTTAAAACGTACACAGGATGTTGAACAGCTTAAAAATGATATCGCAGAAATGGAGGATATCCTCAGCCATAAGGCGAAAATCAAAAAGATTCTCGTTAAAGAGCTTGAGGAGGTTTCAAAAAAGCACGGTCAGCCCAGAAAAACAGAAATTATTTTTGCCTGCGATGTTGAAGCTGAGAAAGATGAAGAAGACGATATTCCCGATTTTCCTGTTAATCTTTTCTTTACAAAAGATGGCTATTTCAAAAAGATAACTCCGCAGGCTCTGCGTACAAGCGGTGAACAGAAAGTTAAAGAGGGCGATAAAATTATCATGGAGGTTGAAGCCTCCAACAATACTGATTTGCTTTTCTTCACAGACAAATGTCAGGTTTACAAATCAAAAGCGGCTGATTTTGATTTAGGCAAGGCGAGCGTACTCGGCGATTATGTTCCGTCAAAACTTGAAATGGATGAGGATGAAAACGTTATAAGCATGGTAGTCACCAAAGACTACTCAGGCTATATTATGTTCTTCTTTGAAAACGGTAAGGCTGCAAAGGTTGAGCTTTCCGCTTATCAGACAAAGACAAACAGGAAGAAGCTGATAAAAGCGTATTGTGACAAATACCCGATAGCCGCGATAAGGCATATTACGGCAGACTGTGAGCTTGTAATGCAGTCTTCGGCAGGAAGACTTCTTCTTCTCAATACAGGCGCTGTTTCGCCGAAAACCACCAAAGACACGCAGGGTGTCGCTGTGTTCACAATGAAAAAAGGACATACCGTTACCGTTGTACGTGATTACGTTCAGGGTGAATTTGCGAAGCCGTACAGATATAAAACAAAAAATCTGCCTTCAACGGGAGCACTTCCGAGTGCGGAGGATTCCGGTGAGCAGATGAGTTTATTATAAAAGGAGAATTATTATGGTTAAAGGTTTAGTTTCAATAATTGTTCCCGCATATAATGTAGAAAAAAACATCCCGTACTGTCTGAATTCTCTTGTCAATCAGACGTATAAAAATATTGAAATTATATGCGTTAATGACGGATCAAAGGATTCAACACTTGATATTATCAGAGAATATGCCGCAAAAGAATCCAGAATTAGAGTTATAGATAAACCTAATGGCGGACTTTCATCTGCGAGAAATGCTGGTATTGACATTGCAAAAGGTGAGTATTATGCTTTTGTTGATTCAGATGATTTTGTCGCTTTGAATTTTATTGAAAGATTGCTTGAGCTTGTAAATACACATTTCGCTGATGTTGCAAGATGCAGAGCAAGGGGCGTAACAACATACGACTATGTTGAACCTATACCGGAAAATCCACCTGTAATCAGTGAAAGAAACGCTCACGAGGCGCTCAAAATCTTTTATGACGGTAAGTTTTATGGTTGGTATGCAGATGATGCTCCTGTTGTTTGGAATTGTCTGTATAATTCTGAAATTTTTAAAGATTTAAGATTTGAAGAGGAACTCAGAAAATGTGAAGACGAATGCTTTACGCGGGAAGCATTTGCGAGATGTAAAAAGATTGTTTATTCTGATGAGAGAATGTATTTTTATTATCACAGAGAAAACAGTCTTATACACACGCAAACGGTTGATGCAGAATTTGATTTTGATATGTATTCTAAAATTCATAAACGTCGTCAGAATAGTTTCAGAAAATTTGGCTTTGATGATATAGCGATTAGAGATGCTGAAGATGCCTGTAAGCATTTTGCTCATATTTATGAATATGCCCGTGGCAGAGAGCTGAAAAAGAAGCTGAAAAAAGCTTTTAATCAGTATTATAATATGATTCCGTCAAGAACAACTCAGCTCAAAGTTTTTAAATTATCGCCTGAAATATATAAAGTGGCTGTAAAAATGCTTTATAAGGAAAAAACCGCTTAAGCAGAACTTTCCGCCTAAACGGTTACGGAAAGTCTGCAAACGCCTCTGTTTCGTTTCCGTAATAATATATTATCCGAAAATTTCAGGATTATTATAATTATTTTAAAAAATCTATTGCATTTTTATTTATAATATGATAATATATGTCAGTAAAAAATCTATCGGAGGAATTTCAAATGACAGCAATTCAGTATGTACTCGCTATAGTTCTTATTATTCTTTGTGTAGCTATTGTCGCAGTAGTCCTTATGCAGGAAAGCCGCTCGGCAGGTCTTTCAGGTGCTATCGCAGGCGGTGCTGATACATTTTTCGGCAAGGGTAAAGGCAAGAGCATGGAAAAGAAGCTTGAAAAAATCACAAAGATTTTTGCGGTTATATTCTTTGTACTTACACTTGGAATCACAGTATTCTTCATGTTTAAGTATCACGCATAATTAACCCAAAGTTAAATAAAAAGCAATTCAGAAGCAGCGGAAGTAAAGTCTGCAATCTCTGAATTGCTTATTTTTTATAAAATATTATTTGCGTTCAAAGTATAAATGCGCTCGTGTCGCTTCGGCAAACTCGTACTGAGGCATATATTCACCGCTGTTCAGCTCTTTTTTTCCGTCAAGGTAATCATAATAATCACATTCAATCGCGGATTTATTTATTCCGAGTACACCGTGACTTTCACGAATTACATTGTTACATCCGATTTCATCAAATGTTTCGAGCAAATCTCTTCTGAGATTCTGAAAATACGACATCTTATCATCATTGTCAAAAATCGAAGCGATAATCTCTCTCGTTTTGCAGTTTGCTCCGAGCTTGTCAATCAGAAAAGCAAAAAGCTCTTTGGTTTTGTTATATTTGAAAGTGACTGGTTTATTATTAGCAAAAACCTCAAATACTCCGAAGCATTGAACTTGCAGGACGGTTCGATTTCCTTTAACGGGATATCGCAGGTTTGCCAGTGCCGTTGCTACTTTTTCTTCCGTAATGGGCTTAAGCAAATACGCACTGCAATATAAATCATGCGCGCCGAGTGAGTATTCCGGATACCCTGTGCAGAATATTATATTTATTTTCGGATGCATTTCAATAAGTTTCTGAGCCATGGTGATTCCGTTTATTACACGCATATTTATATCAAGAAACGCGATATCTATCTTTACGTTTCTTGAATAAGCCAGTGCGTCGGTTGCCTTGGTAAAGCCGCGGCAGTCAGCGTCGGGAACCAGCGGCGGAACTATTTCTTCTAAGTCCTGTAATGCGAATTTTTCGTCATCAACCATTATTATATTCATTCAATATACCCCTGTTTCAGTACCAGTTTTGCGAGTGTGTATTCGCCGAGCTTGCTGTTGATATAAAGCTTGCCGCAAGAAAGCATTTTAAGTCTTTTTTTGATATTTGCAATTCCAATATGAGTTTTGTTGTCATTGTTGATTTTATCAGGCTCGAATCCGGGTCCGTCGTCATAAACAGCTACAACAACAGAACCGTTCTTTTTTCGCCTTGTGGTTATTTTTACCGTTCCGCCGTCTTCTCTCTGACAGACTCCGTATTTAACCGCATTTTCAACCAGCGGCTGAACCGAAAGAGGAGGAAGCATGAAATCGGTGCATTGTATATCATATTCTATATTCAGCTCATCGCCGAATCTCAGCTTTTCTATCCACAAGTATGTTTTTATATGCTCAAGCTCATCATCAAAGCTTATCATTTTGTTATTATCCTGTAAAGAGTTCATGTTCATTCTCAGATAAGCGGAAAAATATTCAATAGCTTTCGCGGCGAGCTTCGGATCCTGTAAGCAAAGTCTGCGTATCGCGGTCAGTGAATTATAAAGAAAGTGAGGCTGAATCTGTGAAATCATGATTGCGGTTTTCAGTTCGGCATTCTCCGCTTTCTGAACATTCAGTTCATTTTTCTGCTGTGCAAATATACTGAAGAATACAACATACAGCGCGACAAGATGAAACATTCCCGATAAGTCAAAGCTGGTGTTTATTTTTTTTATTATAAGCAGAAAGTTAAAAATAATTCCGAGCATAAAAAGTACTGTTATGGAGCATAACGACAGCTTCTTTCTGATATTGCATTTTGCGGTTAAAACATAATATGTCAGAAAAGAAAACCATATAAACGATGCTGCGGTGGTCACAATATCGTTTTTATTGTATTCGATATACCCGTTGCTTATTCTGAACATAAAGCCGAACCGGATATTCAGAAGCACAAGAAAAATATATACTGCTGCTGCAATCGTAAAGCCTAAGATTACAAGAGAATCCTTATTCCGCCTCGGAAGATTCAGAATTATATACAACAGCATAAGAAAGAGCATGAATGTTTCGGTTATATAATAAATAACCGTCAGAGCAATTGAAGCTTTCTGATAATCCGGATTGCAGCATGAAGCGTAAGCTAATCCGCTGAAGCAAAATACTGTGTGCAGAAGTACAACCGCAGAGCTGAATGTGAGATTATTTTTATCAGCTGAAAAATCCCCGATTGCAATGCAGAAAAACAAGGCGAAGGTGAAAATCATTCCCATAAGAGACAGAAGACAATCCGGGCTTTGGCTGGGATTATTTAAAACCTCAGGGTTGAATATAAATGCGATATATATAAAAATCATTGCAAGCATCAGAGAAAGACATACGGAAATAAGTATCAGCCTGTTCTTTTCTGAAAATTTTTCAATCCACCGAATTACCTGTTCAGTTCGCATATACATCCCTCCCGGAATGAGTATACCACAAAAACGCTGTTGTTAAGATACAATTTGGAAAAATACAAAAGATGATTCGAGGAATCGCCTCAAAATCACCTTTTATAAAATAATCACATTAATTTCTGAGGTTTATTTAGCGCAAAGTGATAAATTTTATTGTAATCGTTATTTACGCATACATCAACCGTAAGGTCATGCGTATTATAAACAGTACTCCACAAAGTGCTGCATTTAAAGCCGTGAAGGTCAGCGTTTTTCATGCTTACACCCTTGAGCATATTCATTGCCTGTTTTTCACTGGTTAAACCCTTGCTTTTTTTCAGAGCTTTCATAACCTTTTCGTATCTGTCCTGTCCCATTCCTCTTGGGTCTTTAACGCCTTTGGTGAGATAGAAATTAGCTGCGGCCTGATAATTTACTTTATTTTCCTTATTTTTTTCGGGATAAATCAGATTCATTTTTCCGTTGACATATTCGATAATTACACTGTTTCCCTGCGCATCGGCAATATGATAATGATACGTGCAGAAGACGAGGAGCAAGTCTCTTACATCGTGAGATTTAAAAATCTCAATCGCTTCCTCAACCGTCGCCGCCTTGTCAAGGCAGGCTCTTATTACGGTTGTGGTAGTAAGGTCCGGTTTCAGAGAAATCTGGAAAAGCGGTGCTTTTTCAAGCTCGAGAACACCGATTGAAAGACCCTTTTCATTAATGCCGTCAAGAGGTGCGTAAGGTGCGAGAGTTGTAAGAATTGAAGAAAATTCATCTTCGGGAAGGATGCCTTTTTCGCTGTACGCAAAGAAATAAAGCGAAACTGACGAAATGCTTTCATAACCGTTTTTCGGGTGAGTCCATACAAGCATGGACGGTGATTCCATATAGTCAAAATTGCGGCTGAAAAGATATTCACCCTGCGAATTGACTGAATTGAAGGTTGTGCAGGCAAAGCCTTTGGGATTAAGAAGATTTTTAAAATTTCCGGTTACTGTGTTTATCAGACCGTGAGCGTAAAGATCAGCATGATTCGGAACGCCTCTTTTAAGCAGATTGTCGATATCATAGTCATATTTATAATCCATTGTGTAAAATCCGTCAGTTACCATCTGAATTGACTGAACAGATTCAACCGGCTCTTTCCACAATCCCGTTGAGCTGCTGATAAAGCAGATGATAAACGACATTGCCGCACTGAAAAACTTCAAAATTCTCATATTTTTCTCCAAAAGCAAATTTTTGTTATTCTATCACAGAGGATTATGTTTGTCAATATTTAAGAAAATGCGGCATAAATAACAACCGCCGTTTGAATCCGGCGGCTGTAATTATCAGAAAGCGGAGCTGCTATTTTTATCAGACGGAAGATAAACCGTTGCTTTGAACAGGTCGCCGTCAATTGAAATTTCCAGCTTTCCGCCCTGAATGAGGCAAAGCTCTTTCGCGATTGAAAGTCCAAGACCGTTGCCTTCTTCTTCACCTCTTGAAGCGTCACCTCTTACAAAGCGTTCGGTCAGTTCCTCTGGCGAAATATCAAGCGGAGCGTTCGACATATTTTTTATCTCAAAAATTCCGAAACCGTTTTCTTCTTTTATTAAGGCATATACTCTCGTGTTGGGCGCGGAATATTTTTTTGCGTTTGAAAGAAGATTTTCGATAATTCTGTATGTCTGCTGACCGTCGGCGAACACCGTCACAGGCTCACAATTTTCGTTGAATCTCAAATCAAGATTTCTGTTTTCAAATTCAGGTGAATATTCCACAAGTCCCTGAATTACCAGCTCTTTCAGATTTATGGCGGCTCTGTTTAGCTTAACATTGCCTGCCGAAACCTTTGAGGCTTCAATCAGATTTTCAATAAGCACCTTGAGATTAGCGGATTTCTCGTCGATTATTCCGATATATTTTTTCGCGTCATCATCATTTATTTTACAGGATTTCAGCAAATCCACATAAGAAATAATCGAGGTCAGCGGAGTTTTTAAATCGTGCGAAACATTCGTGATAAGCTCGGTTTTTGTGCGCTCGTTTTTAACGGCTTTTTCAACAGCGGCGGAAACCTCCTCATTTGAAATTTTCAGGCTGTTGTTAAGTATACTGAGTGATTCCGGAACCTTTTCGTTTCCGAAATCAACGCTTTCTCTTTTCTGAGAAGCGTCGATTATCTTATCAAGATTCACAACATATTTTCTGAGGAACCATACCGCCGCTATGCCGACAACGGCAAGTAGAACGGAATAAAAAAATCCGGGTGTAAAATCATTGACCAGCACCGAAAAAAACCACGGAATAAACGCATTGACAACCAGCAGAACTGACGCCGCGATAATAATTTTTCTGCGAAAATGCTTCGGTTTATATCTGAATTGAATATTTTTTATTTTTGATACTGTAAACTTAAACGCTTTTTTAATAAGACGGAAAACAAAGAGAATTATTTTTACTGTAAGGAAATTGCCGAAATATGATTTTTCGGATTTCGCAAGCCTTACAACACTTGTAATCCATTCGATGAGAACCATCCACATCGCGGCAAGAATGAGAATAACAGGCTTTATTATATCGCTGAAAACGGAGAAGTTTTCCAACTCAAACGTCTCGCAGAAAAGCTCGTAAAACCCCAACGCACCGAAAACAAGCAGAGCGGCAGCGGCGGCAAGGTGAATGTCGCCGGGAATTTTGTCTGTGAATGAAAGCGTTATTCCGTCGATTCCGCGTTTATGCCCTGAAAGATTTAACATAACTATCAGTGCCGCAACTGAAACAATGAAGAATGCTACGGCTTTTATCATGTACGGCTTTATTGAATAATTCAGTTCGTTGTACATTTTGTACTGCCTCGTTACGGAGTCATTGCCCGTAAGCTCGCCTTCATTGACCATATATATTTTAACTTCGCTGCAATTTTTAAATACTGTTGAATAATTATTATAACGTCCCGCCAATTCAGAGAAACCGCTGTGCTCCGTTTCGCCGTCTGACAGAATGAAGAAAAAGTCATGATTTGAAATATCCTTGGCTTTCTTTTCTTCCTTTGTCATATTTGTTATGACTTTATCACCTTTTTTAATATAGTATTTTATATTTTGAAACTCTGATATTTCTGACTTTAAATCGGAATAGTTTGCCGAATAGCTCATCATCATACTATCGGCATAGTTATTGACTATTTTCTCCAGTGATTTTTTTGCTTCTTCAACGCTTGCTTTAAAAGAAAGCGCGTCATAATATGTTCCGAAGCTTTCAAACTGACAGGCGAAATCACTGTCAAAAGCCTCATTTCTTACAAGGCTTTCGTATTTCAAAAGCTCCTCGCCCTCGGCGTAATTGAGGATTTTCTGCGCAAGCCTTGAATTAGCGGGAGCATACGGATTGACAGGATATTTCTGCTCCTTTTCGGGAGTATCGGGAATTGAATCAATGTAGCTTTCGGTAAATTTCGCTCCGTCTTCATAATTATCTTCATAGTTGGTCGCGACATAAACAAGCTCGTCGTGAATTATGCCCGCTTTCTGACTTATGAAATCCTGTAAAGCCGCTTCCACTTCTTTTTCTTTTTTGGAGTCAAGCTCTTTCCGCTTCTTTTCAACAGACATTTCACAAAACCCGCTTAAGGAATAAACCTTCTCATTAAAAAAAGCCTTTGCGTTGTCTGAATCATAAAAACGTTCCCTTTCCTCAGAAAAAATCTCTTCGGGAGAAAAATATTCCAGCGGTCTGAGAACGAACACCGCGTTGAATGAGAATAAAACAAATGTAATTACGCTCAGCGCGAAGCAGAGAGCTTTTATCCACGGTGAATATTTAATTGAGTTGTTATTCATAGTCATACCTCTTTTCAGTACTTTTCCATCTTATATCCCAGACCGTATACAACCTTTATGTACTGCGGATTTCTGGGGTTTATTTCTATTTTGCTTCTGATATTTTTGATATGAACGGTGATAATTTTCTCCACGCTGAACGCAGGCTCATGCCACACAGCCTCATAAATCTGACTGCTCGAAAGCACCTTGCCCGCGTTTTCCAAAAGGTACTGAATTATACCGAATTCACGGGCGGTGAAGCGGACTGCCGTTCCGTCAACAGTTACTTCCTTGGACTCTTTGTCAAGCACAAGACCTCCGTTCACCAGCTGGCTTTCTTTTACCTTGAGACTGCCGAGATACGCGTAACGCCTTATCTGAGACTTCACTCTTGCCATCAGCTCCAGCGGATTGTACGGCTTTGTTACATAATCGTCCGCGCCGAATTCAAGACCGATTATTTTGTCGGTATCTTCACTTTTGGCGGAAAGCATGATTATCGGAAAATTATAGCTTTCTCTCAGTTTTCCCGCGGTCATGAGTCCGTCGAGCTTAGGCATCATAACATCGAGAATCATGCAGTGAATTTCATTCTCTTTAACCTTGTTTATGGCGTCAATTCCGTCATAAGCCTTAATAACGTCATAGCCCTCGTGTTTAAGATAAATTTCTATTGACTCAACAATCGTTTTGTCATCATCGCAGACAAGAACACGGTACATAAATAAAACTCCTTTCCTCTGTTGTCACCATCATTAAAACATATGAATACATAGTGACGGCAAAGAAAAAATAAAGAAAATATAAAGTATTATAAACAAGCATAAACTAAAGAAAAAGTCAAGACTTGTTTTTTACTGATAAAAATGGTATATAGTAGGTATAACAATACAGGAGGAATTTACATGCAAGATAAGCTGCTCGTTGTAATTGATATGCAGAATGATTTTATTGACGGTGCACTCGGCTCGGCTGAAGCTGTTGAAATCGTTCCCGATGTATGCGAAAAAATAAAAGAATTTGACGGTGAGGTAGTTTTCACTATGGATACTCACACTCAGCTTTACCTCGAAACACAGGAGGGGAGGAAGCTGCCTGTTCCTCACTGCATTAAGGGTACTGACGGCTGGGAGCTGAACAGTGACGTTAAGGCTCTTTCCGAGGGACACAGAATTTTCGAAAAGCCCGCGTTCGGAAGTATTGAGCTTGCGAATTATATCGCCGACGGGGATTATAAATACGTTGAAATCATCGGTCTCTGCACGGATATATGTGTTATTTTAAACGCTCTGCTTATTAAAACATTTGTACCTGAAACACCTGTTATTGTAGATTCTTTCTGCTGTGCGGGGGTTACTCCCGAGGGTCATGCTGAAGCGATTGATACAATGCGTTCATGCCAGATAGAAATATTATAAACCGAAAAACAGCGTAATGCAAGAATGAACAGGCACAGCAAATGTTCTTTCCGGTCGTACACCGTGAATACGGTAAAATTCACTTGGCAATAAGGCACTCGTGCGGAAATGTGCGGGTGCTTTTTCTTGTGCTGAAGCTGTTTTCATAATAAATACTCTATTATGAATTTTCAGTAAATTTTAAAAAATCTTTATTTTTTGTGTTGTAAATTACAGCTTGTTTGTGATATAATAATTTGAATTATACTGCACGATAGGGGGAAAATGTCTGTGAAAACAAGAATTACAGTTATTCTTATAACCACAGTAATTGTTTCTTTTATTCTCAGCGGATGCTCTCTCAGCGTTAAATCCCCCGAAAAGCTCATGTCGCCGCCGAAGCTTACCGGTGACTATCAGTCTTTGCAGGACGCGTTTCAGAATACCGTCAACGGTGACGCGGATTTTGTAACTCCCGCCAACGGTGAACATAAATCCGCTTTTATAATTGATGATTTTAATTCAGACGGCATGGAGGACGCTATTGTTTTCTATTCTTCAAAAGAGGGAGAAGAAACAGTAAATATCGGTGTTTTTAAGAAAAAAAATACTGAAGAATGGTCGTATATCAAAAAAATTTCAGGCGCGGGCAATTCAATTGACTGTGTTATTGTTGAGGATATGAACGGTGACGGCGTAAAGGAAATAACGGTCGGCTGGAATATTTTCACGTCAAGCAGGCAGTTTACGGTTTATGAATCTGTTGTAGATTCAGGCAAAGAAAGCTTCTTTGAGCTGGGTTCGGCGCAGTATAACCTTGTTACAACGGCAGATGTAGATTCAGACGGAAACAGTGAATTGTTTTATGTTTATCTTGATGTGAATAATCCTGTACCGTCAGCCGTGGCGTGTACGGCGGGTATTGATAAGGACGGTAAATTTACCATTGAAGGCAAGGCTTCTGTTGACGGAAATATTTCCGGATACAGCTCAATTTATACCGATTCAATTAACGGAAATATGGCCGTTCTTGTTGATGCGTTTAAAAATGAACATGATATGATAACCGAAATTCTTGTATGGGATAAGGAAAGCGGAAAACTTTCGGCACCGTTGTTTGATGTCGAAACCCAGACTACTACTAAGACATGGAGAAATGTAAGAAGAAGCGTTGAGGATATAGATTCTGACGGTCATTATGAAATACCTGTCGGCGTTGAGATTTCAGGTTCATCTTATGTGGTAAACGGTGAGCTTCAGGAGGAAACTCTTTATTATACGCTTTGGTCTGAGTTTGACGGCTCAAAGCTCAGGGCACAGAAGTATGTGATATATAACGATTCCGAAAACTATTGCCTTGATATTCACAGCAGCTGGGTGGGCAAAATAACGGTCAACAGACTTGATTCTCAGCTTTATTTTTACCGCTGGAACGCTTCTTCAAGTGAGCATATGGGAAATCAGCTGTTTTCGGTGGTATCTCACACCAAAGGGGCACCGGGCATTGACGGATACAAAAAATTAGCGGATTTTGATAAAAAATCTTACGAATATTATATTACTCTTGAAGGCACTGAATTCGGAATAAGCGACAGCAATATCAAAGACGGGTTTTCGGTTGTCGTTAACAGTCAGGGAGGAAACTGAAATGAGCAAAAAAGTTCTCGTAGCCGAAGATGAACAGGCTATAAGGGAGTTTATTGTTATAAATCTTAAAAGAGCGGGTTATGAAACGGTAGAGGCGGCAGACGGTCTTGAGGCTTTGCAGAAGTATGAAAGCTGCGGGGGAAATATTGCCGTTGCACTTCTTGATATCATGATGCCTAATATGGACGGTCTTGAGGTATGCAAAAAGCTCAGAGAAAAAAATAATATTCTCGGGATTATGATGCTCACCGCCAAAACGCAGGAAATGGATAAAGTCAGCGGACTCCTTAACGGTGCCGATGACTATGTTACAAAGCCGTTTTCACCTTCTGAGCTTATGGCTCGGGTTGATGCTATTTACCGCCGTGTTGCGATGCTTCAGAACGGCGGCGGTAAAGAAAATGACGATTCTGTTGTTTTGGGAAAATTCTCTCTTAATTCAAAAAATATGACATTTACTAAAAATAATATCCCCATAGACCTTACTCAGGTTGAATTTCAGATTATGGAATATTTTTTCTTAAATCCCGGCAATACTCTGAGCAGAACTCAGATACTTAACAAGGTCTGGGGCGAGAGTCATGCGGGGGAAGAAAAGATTGTTGATGTCAATATCAGAAGAATAAGAAAGAAAATTGAAGATGAGCCTTCAAATCCGAAGCACCTTTTAACTATATGGGGAATGGGATATAAATGGGTCAGCTGAATAATAATTGAACGTGCTGGGGAGGTGACGCAATGGCAGAAAATGAGAAAGCGGCACAAGCAGGAGAAAAAAATAGAAAATCCGATAAAAAAGCAAAGCCGTATAAAGACGGTCTTGTTCGCCGCTGGCTTTTCAGGACGGCGGTAATCACGGTTGCGATACTGCTTGTTATCTGCGTTGCGTGTACTATATTCATCAGAAATTACTACTATACGACAGTCGGAAATAAATTAAAAAGCTACACCGGCGTTTCTGAAAATTATTTTAAGCTGGTCGGCGATTCTGATTTTGATTCAGCCGCCAGAGAATTTATTTCTGAATTTTCAGAAAAATCAGCAATGGAAGTCTGGGTTATAGATAAAAACGGAAAAGTTCTTATTTCTTCAAGCGGTTTTGAGACCAATTACCCTGAAATGCCCGATTATTATGATGCGGTAAGTGATAAAAACGGAACTAATATTTTCTATGACCACACAGGAAGGCTGCATTCCGGCGAAAAAATAATGGCGATAACCAATGTCTTGAGAAGCGACGGCGGCGATATACGCGGCGCTGTCAGATATATTACCTCGCTTGATGCGGTTGACGGGCAGCTTATCACTATTTACTGCTTTATCGCGGTTATCTTTCTCGCCATGGCGTGCCTTGTTCTCATATCAGGTCTGATTTTTGTCAGTTCCATTGTGAAGCCCATTAAAGAAATAAATGAAACAACAAAGCTTATTGCCGGCGGAAATATGGATGCCAGAATTGACCATTATCTTTATGATGACGAAGTAGGCGAGCTGTGTGAATCAATAAACAATATGGCAACGGAAATCAGCGCGGCAGACAGGCTGAAAAATGATTTCATTTCAACTGTTTCTCATGAGCTGCGCACACCGCTTACGGCAATCAAAGGCTGGGGGGAGACGATTCTTCAAATCAGCGATTCAGACCCCGCTCTTACACAGCGCGGAATGAATGTTATTATTGATGAGGCGACGCGCCTTTCGGGAATTGTTGAAGAACTGCTTGATTTCTCAAGAATTCAAAGCGGCAGACTTACCTTGAGGACAGAGAAAATGGACGTTCTCGCTGAGCTTGACGAAACTGTTTTTGCGTTTAAAGACAGATCGACAAGAGAAGGAATTGACCTTATATATAACGCGCCGGATCTTCCCGCTCCTATGGACGGCGACCCCGACAGAATCAAGCAGGTATTTGTCAATATTCTTGACAACGCGCTGAAATATACAAAACAGGGCGGAAAAATCATTGTTACGGCGGATATCGCAGATGACAAAATAAGAATTTCGGTTGTGGATACAGGGTGCGGAATTTCCGCGGAGGATTTGCCGCATGTTAAGGAAAAATTCTATAAAACAAATATGACGGTTCACGGCTCGGGAATCGGTCTGGCTGTTTCAGATGAGATAGTCAAGCTCCATAACGGTTCACTTGATGTATTCAGCGTTCTCGGCGAGGGTACAACAGTTGTGGTGCGCTTTGATATTGACCATGTTGAGTTAGGCAAAGAGTGGAATATAGAAGCTGCTATCGCGGCGGAAAACGAAAAAATATCACAGGAGGATAAATAATGTCTGATAAAAAGAAAAAATACAGTATAGGCGGTTCTGCTCTTATGGAGGGCATAATGATGATAGGCCCTAAAGGACTCGGACTTGGATTCAGACTTCCTGACGGAAGCATTGAAACCGACCTTCGTGAGCAGCATATGCTTAAGGATAAATATAAAATCGCGCGTATTCCGTTCGTAAGAGGAACTATTAATTTTATCGACCAGATGGTTTTCACCTATAAGATTCTTATGGAATCAGCGGAGAAAACTTCTCTTGAAATGGACGATAATGAAGAAGATATGTCAAAGCTCGACAAATGGCTCAGCGACCATTTCGGACCTAAAATGATGGCTGTTATCGGCGGTATTGCCGCTGTTCTCGGCTTCGGGCTTGCGTTCCTTCTTTTCTTCTATCTTCCCAGCCTTCTGGCGGACGGCATTGAGTTTTTAGCTAAAAAAGATATTACAAGACTCAAGCCGCTTCTTGAGGGAATTGTAAGAGCCGTTATTCTTGTGGTATATATGTGGGCGGTCAGCAACATGAAAGAAATAAAAAGAATGTTTATGTATCACGGCGCGGAGCATAAGTCAATTTTCTGCTACGAAAAAGGATTGCCGCTGACAGTTGAAAACATCCGCAGGCAGACAAGATTTCATCCCCGCTGCGGAACGAGTTTTATTTTCCTTGTTATTATTGTAAGTATGCTGATTTCAACGCTTATCGCTTTTCTTTTTCCCGCACTGAGGGCAAAAAGAATTTTGTGGCTTGCCGTTAAGCTTCTTCTGCTTCCGCTTTATCTCGGTATTGGCTATGAGGTGCTTCAGTATGCGGGCAAGCATAATAATATGTTTGTTAAAATCACTTCAGCTCCGGGACTTTGGATGCAGAGAATCACCACAAAAGAGCCGACCGATGATATTATTGAGGTCGCAATCTGCGCTACGGAGGCGTGCCTCGGAATGAGAGAACCGGGTATAGATAAACAAGAGAACGAAACAGAAAATGGGTCTGAAACTGAAACAGGCGAACAAGTTATTTACCCCAGAGAACTTACGGAGGATGATGACTGATGACACTTAATGAGTTATACAGACAGGGAGCGGAAATGCTCGACTACGCATTTATAGAAAACGCATTTTTTGACGCGCGCTGGCTTGTTGAAAAAGCCGCGGGCATTGAACCCAATCAATTCGCTCTTAAAAAAGACAAAAATGTAAGTAAAAAAAACGAGGTTGAGTTTCTTTCGCTTATCCGCAGAAGAATCGCGGGTGAACCGCTCCAGTATATTCTCGGCGAATGGGAATTTTACGGTAATACTTTCCGTGTTGGAGAGGGTGTGCTTATTCCCAGACCCGAAACAGAGCTTCTTGTGGATTTCGTGAAAGACAGACTTCAGGACAAGAAAGAACCTGTTGTTTTTGACCTCTGTTCCGGCAGCGGCTGTATTGCGGTAAGCCTTGCAAAGCTTTTCCCTAAAGCAAGAATATACGCGCTTGAAAAATCACATGAGGCCTGCGTTTATCTGAAAATGAATATCAAGTTAAATAAAGTCGGGAATGTTGAAATTCTTCAGGGAGACATCGCCTGTACTGACATTCTTAAAAGTGTTACGCCGGATCTTATAGTTTCAAATCCGCCTTATGTTAAAACATCTGAGATGGCTGATTTGCAGAAAGAGGTTCAGCATGAGCCCGCAATGGCTCTTGACGGCGGAGAAGACGGACTTGATTTTTATAAAATTATCGCGAAGGAATGGCTTTCTAAGATGCGCGCAGGCTCACTTCTTGCTGTTGAATGCGGTGAAGGTCAGACAGAGGATGTTTCACAGATGTTTGCGCTGATGAAGAGTGATACGGGCATAATAAATGATTTAAGCGGAATACCCAGAGTGGTGACCGCGGTTAAGAGGTAGTAGTATGCTGTTAAGTCTTTTAAGAGGCGGCGATGTAAAACAGACAGTAATCGGTATATGCGTCAGTTTTTTTGTAGTGATGTGCATACTGCCGCTTCACGAATTTGCTCATGCCTTTGTTGCCGATAAGCTGGGTGATGACACAGCAAGACGGATGGGAAGACTTACGCTCTATCCGTTTTCCCACCTTGATTTAATCGGAGCGCTGATGATACTGCTTGTGGGATTCGGCTACGCAAAGCCTGTACCTGTCAATGCGGGCAGAACTAAAATGAAAAATAAAAAAGCCGCGATGGCTGTTATCGCCGTTGCCGGTCCCGTGTCGAATCTTGTGGTTGCTATTATCTGCACATTTGTATATACTTTCATTTCAAGCAGATATTACACTACTGACACTTTAGCTTATGCTTTGTATATTTTCTTTTATTTCTGCGCACTTATTAATGTTAATCTCGCGGTTTTTAATCTTATTCCGATACCACCTCTTGACGGTTCGAGAATTTTAACGGCATTTCTGCCCAATAAAGCGTATTTTAAGGTGCTTCAGTACGAGCGGTACATCACGATAGGAATTTTCATTCTTCTGCTTACCGGGGCTTTGACAACGCCGCTGAATTTTCTTTCAAATCTTGTTCTGAACGGTTTTGAAAGTCTTGCGGAGCTGATATTCTGAACGGAGTTTTTATGGAAGCTATATCTTATAAATTAGAGGTGTTTGAGGGTCCGATGGACTTGCTTCTGCACCTTATAAGCAAGCATAAAATTGATATAAACGATATTCCCATTCTTCAGCTTGTGGAGCAGTATCTTGATTATGTTCGTGCAATGGAGCTTGCGGATATGAATGTTGCCAGCGAATTTGTCGAGATGGCGGCAAGACTTGTCTACATTAAAACTGTTTCCCTTCTTCCTGTTCATGAGGAGGAGGCGCAGAATCTTAAAGAGGAGCTTCAGGGAGAATTACTCGAATATCAGGACTGCAAGATTATGGCCGGTAAATTAAGCGAACAGGTTGACCTTGAGCATCTTTCGAGGAAGCCGCAGAAAATTCCGGTCGATATGAAATATAAGCGGCTTCATGAGCCGATTGAACTGTTTAAAGCGTATCTTGCGGCTGTCGGCAGAGGAAAAAGAAATCTTCCTCCTCCGATTGAGGCTTTTTCGGGTATTGTGGCGCATAAGATTGTTCCGATTGCCTCGAGAGTTAAATATATAATGCATAAACTTTTTAAACAGAAAAAGCAGAAGTTTGAGGATTTTTTTGAAACAGCGGAATCACGTTCTGAAATGGTCGCTACGTTTCTTGCACTGTTGTCTTTAACCAAAGATAAAAAAATCACCGTAACAGGTGATGGCGGCGATATAGAGATTGAAATGGTGTCAGATGACCCGGATTATGAGCTTGGAGAGGATTATTTTGAAGGTTGATGAAATGCAGGCCGCTGTTGAGGCAATACTTTTTGCCGCGGGTGAGCCGATTGAATATGAAAGAATTGCCGAGGCTCTTGAAATCGAGTCTGAGTACGCCGAAGGTCTGCTGATGAATCTCGGTGCCGAGCTTGATGAGAGAGGAAGCGGAATCTGTCTTATAAGAATGGATAATCAGTTTCAGCTGTGTACAAGAAGCGAATACTCTGATAAGGTAAGAGCGGTGCTTGAAATCAAGAAGAATGCTCCGCTTTCAAACGCTGCGTTTGAGGTGTTGGCGGTCGTGGCGTATAATCAGCCTGTTACCAAGTCTTTTGTTGAACAGGTAAGAGGCGTTGACTGCTCCGGTGTAATGCAGACGCTTTGCCAGAAAGGTCTGATTGAGGAAAAAGGCAGACTCGATTTACCGGGAAGACCTCTTCTTTACGGAACTACTCCGGAATTTTTGAAGTGCTTCAGCGTTTCATCTCTTGATGAGCTTCCGGATTTGCCGGAGCGTGAAGATTTGCCTGTAAAAGACGAACTGCCCGACCAGCTTTCTCTTGATTTACAGGCAGCCGGAACAGCTGAAGACGCGTAAAAAAACAAATGCGGAGGTGATTTTTTGAAAGTACTTTTGATAATTTTAGCGGTTATACTCTTTTTTACTGGCATACTTTCTCTGCCTTTCCACATTTATTCGGAATACATAGAATCGTTTGTTCTTTATGTCAGGTGGCTTTTTGTCAAAATTTATATTTATCCTCCGGAAAATAAAAAGAAGAAGAAAAAGAAAGTCAAAAAGAAAGACAAAAAGAAAAAAGATAAAGAAAAAGAAGACGATGAAAAAGACGAAGAAAAAGAAGAGAAACCTGAGGAAAAGGGCGATAACTTTATAAAAGTCTTTTATAATAATCAGGGTGTGTCGGGTTTGATTGAGCTGATAGGAACTATCGCAGGCAAGCTCAGAAAGGGACTTCATAAAATCGGAAAGAGTTTTTATATAAGAAAGCTGTGGCTTCGTATTAACGTAGCTGACGGAGACAGTGCGAATACAGCTGTAAAATACGGCAAAATCTGTTCCGCTGTCTATCCGTCAATGGGATATATAATTGACTGCGTTAATTCAAAGAATTGCTCTGTAAAGGTTCAGCCTGATTTTCTCGGCAATAAAACGCAGAGTGCGTTTCACCTGCACCTGTTTATAATTCCGTCAAAGCTCGTCGGCTCATCAGTTAAAATGGGAATTTCACTGGGAATTGAACTTCTGAAAGTACTCATCTCAAACGCAAAATCAAAATCATCTGGTTCTGCAAATACCGCGAAAGCTGTTAATAATGCAGAAAAAATAATGGCAGAATCAGCAGAAAAATCTGCTGAAGACAATAAAGAAAAAACACAGAAAGGTGGAAAAATATAATGAAAGACCAATCAGCGGCAGGAATCCTCGGCACAACCATTGAAAAAATCAAGGATATGGTGGACTCTAAGACAATCATAGGAGAACCTATTGACGCGGGTGACGGCATTAAGGTTATTCCCGTATCAAAGGTTACCTATGGATTCGCTTCAGGCGGCAGCGATTTCCCGAGCAAGGCTTCAAAGGAGCTTTTCGGCGGCGGCGGCGGAGCAGGCGTAACACTCACACCCGTTGCGTTTCTCGTTATCAACAACGGTAATGTTACAGTGAAATATCTTTCGGATGGACCGGAAACATCAGTTGAAAGGGTTGTCGGTGCTCTTCCCGAGCTTGTTGACAAGCTTTCCGAAATTGTTGACAAGTTCAAGTCAAAGAAAGACGGAGAAGACGTTGAATCAGTATTTGATGAAGACTGATTGATTTTTTCTTTCTTCCGTGCATAGATATTTCTATGGACGGTGGTATTATGAGAAAGATTTTATCTGTACTTTTCAGTGCAATATTTGTTTTTTCGCTTTTTGCGTTTTCGGCAGAAGGCTTGGACGGTTGCGATTTAAGCGCGGAGTGCGCGGCTTTAATGTGTGTGCAGACAGGTAAAATTCTGTTTGAAAAAAATGCGTATAAGCGTCATTCTATGGCAAGCACAACAAAAATTATGACATCGCTTATCGCTCTGGAGCAGAAAACACCTGACAGAACTGTCAAAGCGGACTCTGAGTCCATAAATGTTGAAGGCACTTCAATGGGTTTGCAGAACGACGATACGGTTACTTTAAAAGCCCTTGTTTACGGTATGCTTCTGCTTTCGGGCAATGACAGCGCGAATCTTACCGCAAAGGCGGTCGGCGGTTCCAATGACGGTTTTGCCGATATGATGAACAGAAGAGCAAAGGAAATCGGCATGAAAAATACACACTTTGTCACGCCGTCGGGACTTGATGACGATGAGCATTACACGACCGCGTATGACATGGCTCTTCTCGGTTGCGAAGCTGTTAAAAATCCTGAATTTGTCAGTATATGTTCAAGCAAAAAAGCTGTAGTCGGCTACGGTAATCCGCCTTACGACAGAACGCTTTATAACCATAATAAGCTGTTAAGCTATTACGACGGAGCTTTGGGAATTAAAACAGGCTTCACAAAGAAAAGCGGCAGATGCCTTGTTTCTTGTGCAAAAAAAGACGGTGTTATGCTTGTTGCCGTTACTCTGAACGCTCCGTCTGACTGGAATGACCATAAGATCATGCTTGATTACGGATTTTCAAGGATTAAGAAGTCCGAGTGTAGTGAAAAAATCAGTGTTAATGTGACAGGCGGAAAGAAAAAAACTGTTTCGGCATCAAGCGCAAATGTTACCTTATGTGCTGAAAATTATAAAACACAGATATTCACTGAAAAATTTCTCTATGCACCCGTGAAAAAGGGCGATATTATCGGTGAGGTGCGCTATTTCATAAACGACAAAGAAGCAGCCTGTTCACCCGTAATCGCGGAAGAAAGCGTATCGGCACTTCCTGTTAAAGCAGAAAAAACAGAAGGAAAAGGAAATTTACGGAATTTTAAAAATTTGTTCAGGAGAAAATAATATGACTGATGATAGAATCAGACTGCAAAAGTACCTTTCACAGTGCGCGGTTGCTTCACGCCGCAAGGCAGAGGAGCTTATTGAAGCGGGCAAAGTGAAGGTCAACGGCCGACCCGCTCAGCTGGGCGATAAGGTCAGCCCGAGAAAAGACACCGTTACCGTCAGCGGTAAAAAGGTTGTTTTTCAGAAATCCCATTATTACATCATGCTCCATAAGCCGCGGGGATTTATCACCACTATGGAAGACGAACGCGGCAGAAAATGTGTGGCTCAGCTTGTTGAAGATGTCGGAGCGAGAGTTTATCCCGTCGGCAGACTTGATAAAGATTCGGAGGGACTTCTTCTTTTAACCAATGACGGCGAATTCGCCAATGCAATGACCCACCCGTCAAAGCACGTTCCGAAAACGTACCGCGTTACGGTCAGACCTGATATAAATGAAGAACAGCTGATTAAACTTTCAACAGGTATGGAAATTGACGGCAGAATGACAGCTCCCGTTGATGTTCATATTGTTGAGAAACAGGAGGGCAGAGTTGTACTCGAAATGATTCTCAGAGAGGGAAGAAACCGTCAGATAAGAAGAATGTGCGAAAATCTCGGCCTTGAGGTCGCAAGACTCAAAAGAACGGCGGTCGGTACCGTCAGGCTGGGTATGCTGGCACAGGGGAAATGGCGTGAGCTGACAGATGACGAGGTGCATAAGCTGATGGTTGCTTCGGGTATGAAAACACCGAAAAAGTAAACTCTCGGAGGGCGATATATGCTTACATTCAAACCTGAAATGAATGCCGCACTCAGTGAAAAATTTAAAAATGACGCTTCCGCTCTCGGATATATAGGGTATGATGACAGCGGAAAAGAATGCGGTTATATTATTTTTCACCTTGACGGATATTCAATGGAAATAATTGATGCTTCAGTTTATGATGAAGATGCTGAAACGTATGAAGGGCTTATAAGGAGTGCTTTGAATTACTGCGGAAACAGGTACGCTTATGTCGCTTATTATTCCGCAAAAAACGCTTTGAACGTTGCGAAAATGCTTGGATTTGAAAAGAAATCGGACAGGCTTTACGGTGAAATTCCGTTTTTGCTTCAGGGGCATTGCTGCAAAGGAAAGGATTTATTATGATTAAAAGTATGACAGGCTACGGAAGAGCAAGCAAAGATATTGATTCTATGGTAGTCACAGTTGAAATCAAGAGTGTAAACCACAGATATTTCGAATTTTCTTCACGCTGTCCGAGAAATTACGGATTCCTTGACGAAAAGCTCAAAAGTTTTGTTCAGTCAAAGGTATCAAGAGGCAAAATCGAATGTTATGTTCAGGTAGAGAATCTTGAAGATGACACCGTTGTGGTCGAGGTCAATCACGCGCTTGCCGAGGGCTATCTCAACGCTCTTAAGGAAATGTCGGAACGCTATGGTATTGACGGCAGCATTAACGCCGCGAATCTTTCACGCTGTCCCGATGTTCTTCTTGTAAGAAAAGAAGAGGCAGATGAAGAAAAAATCTGGTCGGCGGTTAGAGAAACAGCTGAAGAAGCGGTCGGCAAATTCATAGAAATGAGAAGCGTTGAAGGTTCAAAGATGAAAGAGGATATAGCGAGCAGAGCGGCTTTTATTATTTCAAATGTTGAATTTATCGAGGAACGCTCACCGCAGACCGTTAAGGAATATAACGAAAAGCTTCTTGCAAGAATGAGGGAGCTTATCGGTGATACCGCTGTTGAGGAAACAAGACTTCTCACAGAGGCCGCTATTTACGCAGATAAGATTGCCGTTGCGGAAGAAACAGTGAGACTTCGCAGTCATATTTCACAGCTGCTCACATTCCTTGATTCTCATGAGGCAATCGGAAGAAAAATGGATTTTCTTGTTCAGGAGATTAACCGCGAGGCAAATACTATCGGCTCCAAGGCGCAGGACGTAGAAATTGCCCGCAGAGTTCTTGACATTAAATCAGAGGTTGAAAAAATCCGTGAGCAGGTTCAGAATATTGAATAATTCAGCTCGGAGAGGTATAGTATGAAACTTGTTAATATCGGATTCGGAAGTATGTTCAACGCCGAAAGAATGACGGCAATAGTAAATCCTGATTCAGCTCCGATAAAGCGGCTCATTCAGGATTACCGTGATAAAGGAAAACTTATTGATGCTACTCACGGCAGAAAAACAAGAGCCGTCGTCATCACTGACTGTGATCAGGTTATTCTTTCATATTTGCAGACGGAAACTCTTGCAAACAGAGTAGGCGAGCTTGTTGAGGGGGAAAACGAAAATGTCTGATAAAGGAACACTTATAGTCTTTTCAGGTCCTGCCGGAGCGGGAAAGGATACTGTGCTTGAAGAATTTTTCAAGCTTAAACCGGAGGGCGTGTGGAAATCCGTTTCCAACACCACCCGTGCTCCGAGAGAAAATGAAAAAGACGGAATAGATTACAACTTCATTTCCGTTGAGGATTTTGAAGACAATATTAAAAATAACAGAATGCTTGAATATACAAAATACGGGCTTAATTATTACGGCACGCCGAAAGAACCGGTTGACAGGCATCTGAAAAACGGCGATACCATCATTCTCAAAATTGAGGTTGAGGGTGCGGACAATATCAAAAAACTTTATCCGGATGCTGTTGGTGTGTTTATTATGCCTCCGAGTCTTGAGGTGCTTGAAAAGCGCCTTCGCGGCAGAGGAAGCGAAACCGATGAGGATATCCGAAGAAGGCTTGATATTTCGAAAAAAGAACTGGAATACAGTAAAAATTATGAGTATCACATTGTAAATGATACTCTTGAACAAGCAGTCAGCGACTTTTATGATATAATAAGAGTCTTACAAAAATAAATTTAAAGGAGAAAATATTATGTTTAATCAGGACAGAGATTTAAAATTCAACCCGGATTTGAAAGGTATTCTTTCAAACCATATGAGCCGCTATTCTCTTGTAAGAGCAACAGCTAAAAGAGCAAGAGAAATTTCAGAAGAGGCGGAGGAAGAAAAGATTATACTTACGGAAAAACCGGTAAGTATCGCGATTGATGAAATTATCAACGGTGAATATAAAATCATTGAACCCGAAGAAATCCGCGATATCTGATTTGTTTATTACTTATTAATTTGAAGGATGGTGCGTATGCCTGAAAGAACAGCGGTTTGTGTTTCGGTTGAAAACACAGCTTATCATTTCGATCTGGCATACACGTATCTTCTGCCGGACGGCATGAAAAGTGAAGATATTCTCGGATGCAGAGTTATGGTTCCGTTCGGTGCGGGAAACAGATTAAGGCAGGGCATTGTTATCGGCAAAGAAACGGTTGAAAGCACAAAAGGACTGAAATCCGTCTCAAGACTGATTGACGAAAAGCCGCTTGTAAGCGATGAAATGCTGCGGCTTGTTCTGTGGCTCAAGGAGCGAACTTTCTGCACTGTGTTCGAGGCGTTCAAGGCGGTTCTGCCTGTAGGAATTACCAGCAAAACGGTTATAACCTATACCTCGGCACCGAATGTTGATACAGCTTCAATGACGGCTGATGAAAAGGCGATTTACGATTTTTTGCTCAAATCCAACGGATATAAAGAAGGAGCTAAGATTCTTTCAAAGCACGGATATAAAAATGATGCCGATATTTTGCAGAAAATGGCAAAAAAAGGCTGGCTTCTGACGAATACCGATGCTGTACGCAGACTCGGCGACAAAACCGTAAGGATGGTTAAGCTAACGCCCGCGGGATTTGACGCACTTGGCGGTGAGATGAAAATTTCACAGAAACAGGGAGAAATACTTAATCTGCTGCGTGATGTTGAAACGGCTTCCGTTAAAGAGATATGTTATTTTACGGGCTTTACTCCCGCTGTTGTGAGTGCTTTGGAAAGGAAAGGTCTCGCGGAGTATTTCGACAGTGAAATAAGCAGAAATCCGTATGAGAATATTGAAAGTCCGGAAACGCCGAAGAATATTATTCTCACTGAGGAGCAGCAATCGGCATATGACGACATTATGAACCTTTATAATAAGGGTGAAGGCGGAGTTTCTCTGCTTTACGGTGTTACTGGAAGCGGTAAAACAAGCGTTTATCTGAAGCTGATTGACAATGTTTTTGAAAAAGAAAAAAATGTCATCGTCATGGTTCCGGAAATTTCTCTTACTCCGCAGACTTTGAATCTTTTTCACAAGCGGTACGGTTCGAAAATCGCTGTATTTCACAGTGCGCTGTCGGTAGGGCAGAGAGCTGACGAGTGGAAAAGAGTAAAAAACGGCGAGGCGAGTATTGTTATCGGAACCAGAAGCGCGATTTTCGCTCCTTTTGAAAATATCGGTCTCATTATCATTGATGAGGAGCAGGAGCATACATACAAATCTGAAATGTCACCGCGTTATAACGCAAAAGATGCCGCGCGTTTCCGATGCGCCGCGAATAAGGCGGTGCTTGTGCTGGCTTCGGCAACTCCGTCTGTTGAAAGCTTTGCCGCCGCGAAAAGCGGAAGATATCAGCTTTCAACGCTCACAAAAAGATACGCCGATGCCTGTCTTCCTGATGTTAAGATAGTTGATATGCTGACTGAAGCGGACGAAAGCAGAAACATAAGCAGACCGCTTGCAAAGGCGCTTTACGATAATTTGCAGAATAAAAAGCAGTCAATACTGCTCATGAACCGCAGAGGCTTTAACACGTACGCTTCATGCAAATCCTGCGGTTATGTAATAACCTGCCCGTCATGCAGTATTTCAATGACTTACCACCATGCTAATGGCAGACTCATGTGCCATTACTGCGGATATTCAATTCCGTTTACCACGAAATGCCCCGAATGTGAAAGCAGCGATATGCGTTATTCGGGCTTCGGCACACAAAAAATTGAAGATGAGCTTTCAGCGCTTTTGCCTGAGGCGAGAGTTCTGCGAATGGATGCCGATACCACAATGTCACGCTTCGCTCATGAGGAAAAGCTTACTGCGTTTGCAAACGGCGAATATGATATAATGCTCGGCACTCAGATGGTAGCTAAAGGGCTTGATTTTGAAAATGTTACGCTCGTTGGTGTTATTTCGGCAGACAGCCAGCTTTTTAACGACGATTTCCGCAGTCAGGAGCGTACATTTGACCTTATTACGCAGGTTGTGGGGCGTTCCGGAAGAGGAAAATACAGGGGAACTGCTCTGATTCAGACTATAAATCCCGAAAATGAGGTTATTCGTCTGGCGGCTCAGCAAGATTATGACAGCTTTTATAAAGAAGAAATCGATATCAGAAAGATGCTTATTTATCCTCCTTTCTGCGATATCTGTCTGATTGGTTTTTCGGGTGCCGATGAAACCATGGTACGAACCGCGGCAGATGTGTTTTTTGAATACGCCAAGCCGCTTATGCAGAAAAACAGTGTTATCGTTATGGGTCCTATGCCCGCCAGAGTTATAAAAATCAGCAATAAATACAGATACAGGCTTATTTTAAAATGCAGAAATAACACAATTTTCCGCAAGGCACTTTCTGATTTAATGATAAAATTCGGCAAAAATTCAAAATTCAATGATGTTTCGGTTTATGTTGATATAAATCCGCAGACACTCGTATAAGCAGCACAATTAATGTGTTTTAAGGCAACACCGCATAATTAGATGCGCACGTCTTGCTTGAATATTATTCCGTCATATTGCCCCAAAATTCCTTGAAATACGAAAGTATACAGTGGAATTTTTGCACAATCTGACAAAAAATCTTACTGCGCAATCCGCACACCCTAATTATGCGGTATTGACTTAGAAAAGGTGATTGAAATGGCTTTAAGAAAAATTGTAACGGCAGAAGATCCTGTGCTTCGCAGAATCAGCCGTAAGGTTGAAAAATTCGACAAGCGTTTGTGGGATTTGCTTGACGATATGAAAGATACACTTTATAACGCGGAGGGTGCCGGGCTTGCCGCAGTTCAGGTCGGAATTCTGCGCAGGGTTGTTGTTATCGACTGCGGAGACGGATATATTGAGCTTGTAAATCCTGAAATTACCGACAGAAGCGAAGAGATTCAGGAGGAGGCAGAGGGCTGCCTTTCCATTCCGGGTCAGTACGGTATTACACGCAGACCGAAATGGGTTACAGTCAAGGCTCAGAACCGTGAGGGCAAATGGGTTCTTTATAAAGGTGAGGACTTAAAGGCAAGATGCTTCTGCCATGAGCTTGACCATCTTGACGGTATTCTTTACACTGATAATGTTATTGAAATGCTTGAAAACGAGGATTGATTATGAATATAGTTTTTATGGGAACACCTGATTTTTCCGTTCCTTGCCTGCAAAGACTAATAGATGACGGGCATACCGTTTCCGCTGTATTTACTCAGCCGGACAAGCCGAAGGGCAGAGGTCATCACATGATGCCGCCGCCTGTTAAGGAGCTTGCGGTGAAATATGATATTCCCGTTTATCAGCCGCAGAGGCTCAGAAACAGTGACGCGGTTGAGATTCTCAGAGAAATAAATCCTGAGCTGATTATTGTTGTGGCTTACGGTCAGATTTTGCCGAAAGATATTCTTGAACTTCCGAAATACGGCTGCATAAACATTCACGCTTCGCTTCTTCCGCGTTACAGGGGAGCGGCACCCATTCAGTGGTGTGTTCTCAACGGAGAAAAAAAGAGCGGTGTAACCTCAATGCAGATGGACGTTGGTCTTGACACGGGAGACATGCTTCTTTCAGCCGAAACCGAAATCGCTGAAAACGATACAGCGGAGGATTTGCATGACAGGCTTTCGGTTCTCGGCGCGCAGGTTATGAGTGAAACAATCACACTGCTCGAAAATGGTGAGCTTAAGCCTGAGAAGCAGGATGACAGCCTTTCGGATTACGCTCCAATGCTTTCAAAGGAAATGTGTCCGATTGACTGGACTGAAGCGGCACGTACAGTTCATAATAAGGTGAGAGGTCTGTTTTCATGGCCTTGTGCGACTGCAGAGCTTAACGGAAATATTATTAAAATTCAGAAAACAGCTCTTTGCGGTAAGGTCAGCGGAAAGCCGGGTGAAATTGTTCAGAGCGATAAGAAGCTGATTGCCGCCTGCGGTGACGGTGAAGGCGTTGAAATAAAAATTCTTCAGGCACAGGGTAAAAAGGCTATGAACGCTGCAGATTATTTAAGAGGAAATCCTGTTGAGAAAGGCAGCTTCCTCAAATAAGGGGTGTTTTTATGTATTACGGATACGGTTATTTTTCATATCTTATTTTTATGCTTCCTGCGTTTATTCTCGGTATCTGGGCACAGTCACGGGTAAACGGCGCATATAAAAAGTATTCGCAGGTTAACAATTCGAGAGGCTTAACAGGCGCGGCGGCGGCTCAGGCTGTTCTTCGACATTACGGAATACATGATGTGCGTATTGAGCGTATCGGCGGAAAGCTGACAGACAATTATTCACCTAATGATAAGGTTATACGCCTTTCTGACGGTGTATATTCAAGCACGTCTGTTGCGGCAATAGGAATTGCATGCCATGAAGCCGGTCACGCGGCTCAGCACGCCGAGGATTATGCTCCTAACAGATGGCGTACGGCAATTGTTCCGGTGTGTAATTTCGGTTCACGCTTCGGAATAATCATTGCCGTAGCGGGTATGTTCATTGCGGCGATGTCTATGCTCAGTTTTATAGGCGAAATGATGATATATATAGGTCTTGCGCTTTATGCCCTTGTAGCGGTCTTTCAGCTCGTGACGCTTCCTGTTGAGTTCAATGCAAGCAGAAGAGCATTGGAGGTTATTGAGCAGGACGGACTTATAACGTCAGAAGATGAGTATCAGGGTGCCAAAAAGGTTCTTAACGCCGCGGCAATGACTTATGTTGCTGCGCTTGCGACATCTGTGTCACAGCTTATCTATTATGTTATAAGGTTTACCGGCGGAAGCAGCAGAAGAAGGTAGTTTATGAAAACATCACGGGCGGCGGCGTTTGAAATATTATTAAAAATTCATAAGGATAAAGCATATTCAAATCTTGCGCTTGACGCATCACTTGACAGCGGAGATTTTTCTCCTGTTGAAAAAGCGTTTGTTTCGGCGCTGGTTTACGGAGTTACCGAAAGAACGCTGACGATTGATTATCAGCTTGAAAAGTATCTTTCTCAGCCGTTGAGAAAACTTAAGCCGCAGGTGCTTGTCATTCTCAGAATGGGTGCTTATCAGATTCTGTTTATGGATAAAATTCCTGTTTCAGCGGCAGTAAATGAAAGCGTGAAGCTCACTAAAAGCTGCGGCTGTGCTTTTGCCTCAGGGCTTGTGAATGCCGTGCTGAGAAAGATTGCGCAGAACGGACTTGTTCTTCCCGGAGATAAAGATACAATAAAACGCTGTTCTGTCGAATTTTCTGTTCCGGAATGGATTCTCAGGCGGTGGGCAGAGTCATACGGTGAGGAAAACGCGCTGAAAATTGCAGAAAGCTCCGTAGGCGCGGCTGAAACGGTGCTGAGAGTAAATACACTTAAAACAACCTGTGACGAGCTTATTTCAAGGCTTTCCGATGAGGGGATTGAAGCTCATAGGGGTACAGTTGAAAATTCCGTTGCAGTTTCAAAGTCAGGCTCAATAAAAGAGCTTCAGTGCTGTAAAGACGGACTGTTTCACGTGCAGGATGTCGCTTCTCAGCTATGTTGTAAGGCTCTTGAAGCGAAAGCAGGGGATACGGTACTGGATATATGCTCGGCTCCCGGAGGTAAGGCGTTTACCGCAGCTGAATATATGAATAATAAAGGCAGCATAACCGCCTGCGACATATACGAAAACAGGCTGAAGCTGATTAACTCAGGCGCAGAGAGACTCGGTATTGGCATAATAAAAACCGCGGTAAACAATGCCGCTGTACATAACCCGGATTTTTCGGAATTTGATAAAATAATATGCGATGTACCGTGTTCCGGGCTTGGAGTTATAAGAAGAAAGCCTGAAATAAGGCTTAAATCAGCTTCAGAGGTTGACAAATTGCCGGAAATACAGTATTCTATAATGAAGACTGCCGCGGGTTACCTTAAAATGGGAGGAATAATGATATATTCCACCTGTTCGCTTAGCGTTAACGAAAACGAAAATGTTTATTACAGATTTTTAAAAGAAAATCCCGAATATGAAGCGGTTAAGGTTTTACCTGAAATTAAGCGCGTATGCGGTGAAACTGATACGCTGACGCTTATGCCGCATATTCACGGCAGCGACGGATTTTTTATATCCGCCATTCGCAGGAGGAAAGTCTGTTGATTTCAAACGATATCAAATCAATGAATTTACAGGAAATTACCGGGATTTGCAAAGATCTCGGGCTTCCTTCGTATCGTGCAGGGCAGATATATAAATGGCTTCAGCAGACTGGAGTTTCAAACTATGATGAAATGACTAACCTGCCTAAGGAGCTGAGAGAGAAGCTCAAAGAGGAATACCCTATTCACGGCTGTGAAGTCGAGCTGAAGTATTCATCAAAGATTGATGAAACGGTTAAGTATCTTTTCAGACTTCATGACGGGAATTTTATAGAATCCGTTCTCATGAAATATAAATACGGCTACACCTTGTGTATTTCATCGCAGGTTGGCTGTAAAATGGGCTGTATGTTCTGTGCTTCCACCAAAAGTGGCTGTGTCAGAAATCTGACAGCAGGTGAGATGATAGGGCAGATACACGCCGCTCAGCGTGATTCAGGGGTGCGTGTTTCCCACGTTGTTATGATGGGAATGGGCGAACCGCTCGATAATTTTGAAAATGCCATGCGCTTTCTGTCACTCGTCGGTGACGAAAACGGTCTTAATATAGGAATGAGAAACATCTCTCTTTCCACCTGCGGAATTGTTCCGCGTATTTACGAGCTTATGGAGCGTGAATTGCAGATAACACTTTCAGTATCGCTTCACGCGCCTGAGACAGAGCTTCGCTCAAAAATAATGCCCGTAAATAAAAAATATCCGCTTGCAGAGCTCATGAAGGCTTGCAGGGAGTACACTGAAAAAACATCAAGAAGAATTTCATTTGAATACGCGATGATTGCGGGAATGAACGACACTAAAGAATGTGCCGCTGCACTGTCTAAGCTCGTGAAAGGTATGCTTTGTCACGTTAATCTTATTCCTGCAAACGAGATTGAAGAAAGCAGTCATAAAAGAAGCAGCGAAAAAACGCTCAATGAATTCTGTGACGTTTTGCGTTCCCGGGGGATAAACGTCACCGTCAGAAGAAGCCTCGGTTCAGATATAGATGCGTCTTGCGGTCAGCTCCGTTCAAGGCACGAAAAATTAAACTCCGACGGAGGGCAATAAAATGAAAATATCTGCCAAAAGCGATAAAGGAATGGTGCGTTCCAGTAACCAGGATTCTTATGCTGCCGGTGAATTACCCGGAAATGTTGCATGGGCTGTTGTGTGTGACGGAATGGGAGGCGCGGCAGGAGGCAATGTTGCCAGCGCGGCTGCTGTTAAGCTGATATCAGAAAAAATCGCAACCTGCTACCATGTGGGAATGTCTGACAACTCAATAAGAAACCTGCTTGTTTCCGCAGTTGAAAGCGCGAATGCTGTAGTTTATGACACTGCCTGCAAAAACGAGAATCTTTTCGGAATGGGTACAACGGTTGTCGCCGTTATTGTGAATATAGACAGGGTTTATGTTGCTTCGGCAGGTGACAGCAGGGCTTACATATTGTCTGATAAAATAGTTCAGATAACAACCGACCATTCAATTGTTCAGGGAATGGTCGACAGAGGCGAGATAACAAAGGATGAAGCGAGAAGCCATCCTAAAAAGAATGTTATTACACGTGCGCTCGGTGTTGAAAATGAAATCAGAGTCGATTTCTTTCAGGAAGAGATTGACAAAGATAATGATGTTGTGCTTATCTGCACCGACGGTCTTACAAATTTTGTCAGTGACGATGATATATTAAGGTTGTCTTCAATATGCAGCAAATATGAAATTGCGGACGAGCTTGTCAAAGCCGCTAATGAAAACGGCGGCGGAGATAATATCACGGTCGTTGCGCTGTCAAATTGACAGGAGGATTTTTATGGACAGTTACGTTGGCAAACGTCTTGACGGAAGATATGAAATAAGAGATATAATCGGCGTAGGCGGGATGGCTGTTGTTTATAAAGCCTATGACAATATTGATGACCGTATTGTTGCCGTTAAGATTCTTAAAGATGAATTTCTTGCTAATGAGGAGTTCAGACGCAGATTTAAAAATGAGTCAAAAGCAATCGCGGTGCTTTCGCATCCGAATATTGTTAAGGTTTTTGATGTGAGCTACGGAGACAGACTTCAGTACATAGTGATGGAGTATGTTGAAGGTATTACCCTTAAGGAATACATTGAGCAGCAGGGCGTTATTAATCAGAAAGAAGCTGTTTATTTTGTAATGCAGATTCTCAGAGCCTTGCAGCATGCGCATGACAAGGGCATAGTTCACAGGGATATTAAGCCTCAGAATATAATGCTGCTTGAAAACGGAATGATTAAAGTCACCGATTTCGGTATCGCGAGATTTTCAAGAAGCGAAACAAGAACCCTGTCTGATTCCACAATAGGCTCTGTTCATTATATAAGCCCTGAGCAGGCAAGGGGAGACGTTACTGATGATAAGGCGGATTTGTATTCCGTCGGCGTGATGTTTTATGAAATGCTTACAGGCAAGCTTCCTTTCACGGCGGACAGTTCGGTTTCTGTCGCGATTATGCAGCTTCAGAATGACCCTGAGCTTCCTTCAAAAATAAATCCGTCAATTCCCGCGGGTCTTGAACAGATTATTATGCACGCGATGAAAAAGAATATAAATGAGCGTTATCAGTCGGCAGCGGAGATGATTCTTGACCTTGAGGAGTTCAAACGCAATCCGTCTGTTCAGTTTAACTATTCTTATTTTGTTGATAACGATCCTACTATAATGATGAACGCACCAGCGCAGGTTCCTAAATCCGCTCCCGTCAAAATTGTTGATGAAGAGCAGGAGGATGATGATGACGGTGATGTTGTAAAAAACAGAACAATCCCTGTGCTTATAGGCATAATTATAGCCCTGATTGTCGCGATTGTCGGTGCCGGTCTTATTATGAATCATCTCGGCTATCTGAGCCTTGAAGAAGGCTTTAACTTCAATAAAGTTAAGGTTCCGAATTTTATCGGTATGAATTACTATGACGATATTGAGGGCAGATATGACGGGAAAGACGGCTATACCTTTGAGGTTGAAAAAGTTTCTAATGATGATTATTCCCCTGATACTGTTATAAATCAGAATCCTCTTCCGGAAACAAGGATTGATAAAGAAAAAACAGTTATCAAGCTCACAATAGCTCAGAACAGTGAACAGATAGCGATTCCGGAAGGACTTGAAGGTCAGGACTATTCGTATGTCATCAGTGAGCTTGACAAGCTCGGACTGGTTGTAAGCTCCAAAAAAGAAAGTAATGAGCTTTATGAACCTGGTAAGGTTATAAAGATCAGTCCAAAGGGCGGAACTCTTGTTATGAAGGGCAGCACAGTTGTTGTTACTTATAATATCAACGCCGGTGAAACTATCGAAAAAGTTACTGTTAAGGATGTAACAGGTCTTAAAAGAGCTGATGCCGAGTCACTTCTTAGATCATTAAAGCTTGATGTAAAAGTTGAAGAGGTATATGATTCCTATGTTGAAAAAGGTATTGTCATAAGGCAGAGCATTTCATATCAGACTCAGGTTAACGAAGGCACTGAAATTGTAATATATGTCAGCAAGGGACCTGACCCGAGTGTTGATATGACAATAAGCTTCAGACTTCCGTTTACGTTTGACAATAAGAGCCTTGAGATAAAGCTCAATGATTCATCTGTTAAACAGGTTGACAGTGTGTTTATGAACGGCACATCATACAGTGTTACCGTCAGGGGCGCGGGTACGTCAGATAAATTTGAGGTTTATGTTTCGGGTCAGAAGTATTATACCTGCACGGTAAACTTCCTTTCTCAGCAGACGAGTGATGAGATGACATATACACTTGAAGAGCCTACGACAAAAGAGCCGGTCTCAGATCCGACCTCCTCAACCTCTTCTGAAAATCCGCTTAACAGTATTACCGGAGGATAAATGCAATACGAAGGATTATTAATTAAAGGCATCGGCGGCTTCTATTATGCGGAAGCCGCCGACCGAATATATGAATGTAAAGCAAAGGGAATTTTTCGAAAAGAAAAAATAACTCCCGTAGCGGGTGACAGTGTTGTTATTACGGTGCGCGAAAACGGTCAGAATACTATTGAGGAGATTAAACCGAGAATAAACATTCTGACGCGTCCGCCTGTCGCTAATCTGAAAAAGCTGTTTATTGTGTCTTCAACTTGTGAGCCGAATCCCAGTACGCTTATTATTGACAGACTCACTGTTATTGCAGAAAAAAATAATATCGAACCTGTTGTTGTTTTTACTAAAAAAGATTTGAAACCGTCAGATGAGCTTGAAAAAATATATCGTCTTGCCGGAATTAAGTGTTATTCCGTTTCCTGCGTTACTGGTGAGGGAATTGAAGCTATCAAGGCTGAAATAACAGAAGGAATAAGTGCGTTCACAGGCAACACAGGCGTAGGAAAATCAACGCTTCTCAATGCTGTTGACCCGTCTCTTGTCCGCTCAACAGGGGAGATAAGCTCAAAACTCGGAAGAGGCAGACATACCACACGACAGGTTGAGCTTTATAAAATCGGTAACGCGTATGTTGCGGATACACCGGGTTTTTCATCGCTTGATTTTGAAAGCGGGGAAGTTATTTTGAAAGACGATATTCAGTATTACTTCAAAGAATTTTCCGACTGCATAGGTAAATGCAGGTTTACATCGTGTTCGCATATAGCGGATAAAGGCTGTGCTGTGGTTGAAGCGGTCAGAAACGGAGAAATCAGCGAATCACGCCATGAAAGCTATAAAATGCTTTACAATGAAGTTAAAGATATTAAGGAGTGGCAGCTGTGAGCAGATGGGTTATTCTCGGTGCGGCAGATATCAATGATTACAGCAGTCTGAAACGTAAGCTGAGAAACGATGATTTTATTGTCTGCGCGGACGGCGGTCAGCGGCATCTCGGCGGGCTGGATGTTTCGGCGAATTTGTATCTCGGTGATTTTGATTCGTCTGAAAAGCCGTATACAGAAGCGGAAACAATTGTGTTTCCTGTTGAAAAAGACGATACAGATATGATGCTTTCAGTGGAATATGCCATTGAATTAGGGTATAATAATATTATAATATTT
>JAZLLB010000159.1:0-6857 GCA_045597925.1 Acutalibacteraceae bacterium | reverse complement strand
TCCATAACTCATAATCTGATTACAAGAAAACTTTTCAACTGACAGTTTGTAATTTCCTTACTAAGCCTTGCGATTCATTCTGCCGTTTACGCTCCGTATGTGGAATTCATATCCTCCTGAACCTGTTCGCGCAGGTTCTTTTTATATGTTGAGTTCTTTATCTTCTCCTGAAGCATATCGTAGAATAAATCCTTATCAAAGGGGATTTCAACCTCTTTGTTGAGCCAGCTTGAAAGGAACGCCGCGTTGGAAATCGTAAGACCGTTTATACCCTCGGGACCCTCGGCAATAAGCGGCTCACCCCTTAAAATATGAGCGGCAAACGCATTAAGGACAAGCTCATGACTGGCTTGCTGCTTACCCTGTGAAAGATCAACAGTTACCCAATTCATCTTAGGTTTCTCAAATCCGCCCTCGGCTGTGAATGTGAAATCTGAAATATTTTCACTCAGCTCGCAGATTTTAATAACAAATCCGCCTTTTTCCGCATCAAATTCACATACAACTTTCGCTTTTTCCATAGTGATTTCAAATCTGTTTGTGCCGGGATAGTCGCCCGTAGTCGCAATATATACTCCGCTTGCTCCGTTGGGATACTCGGCGTAAATCGTAATATCGTCTTCCACCTCAATATTATGCCATTTGCCTTCACGGCATACGGAGCGTATTCTGCACGGCATTCCGCATATCCACTGCCATAAATCCAACTGATGGGGACACTGGTTGAGCATAACACCTCCGCCTTCGCCTTCCCACGTGGCGCGCCATGAACCTGAATCGTAATAAGCCTGCGTGCGGTACCAGTCGGTGTTTATCCAGATAACACGTCTGATTTCGCCGTATTTGCCGCTTTTCACAATTTCACGGAGCTTGATATATATGGGATTTGTGCGCTGATTAAACATCATCGCGTATGTTTTATCGGAATTTTCCGCAACTGCGATAGCTTCCTCAACCTGCTTTGTGTAAACGCCGGCAGGTTTTTCGCTTATAACGTCAAGACCCGCATTGAGCGCGTCAATAACATATTCAGGGTGAAAATAGTGCGGAGTGCACACGGCAACGGCATCACACAGGCCGCTTTCTATAAGCTCCTCCGCTGTGCCGAAGCATTTAACATCAGGCAGAAAGCCTTTTGCTCTTTCAAATTTTCTTTCGTCAACATCCGCTATACAGGTTATTTCAATTTCAGGCAGCGCATTCGCGGCGGCGCTTTTTAAATAGTTGCTGCCCTGATTGCCTATGCCTATAACACCGAGTCTGATTTTTTTCATAGAATTGCCTCCGTTCGGATTTATTTGAGAACATTATACCACATTACAAAGAAATAAAATACCCGAAAGCATAAATTTATTGAAAATTTTTACAATATGTGATAATATTTTCTCATATGATATGAACGGAGAATGATTATGGATTTATGGCAGAACGGTGAACATGAAACTCAGATTCACTTTTATGAGGCGGAAAACAAAATTACAGACGCGGCAGTTGTGATTTTCCCCGGCGGCGGATATCATCACCGCGCGGAGCATGAGGGCAAGGGCTACGCGGAATTTTTGCAGTCAAACGGAATAAATTCTTTCGTTGTTGATTACAGAATCAGTCCCGACCTGTTTCCCCTGCCTTTGCTTGACGCGAGACGGGCGGTGCGCTTTGTGCGCGCGAACGCCGAAAAATTCGGAATTGACCCTGAAAAAATCGCTGTCATGGGTTCATCGGCAGGCGGTCATTTAGCGGCTGTTGAAGCCACATACAGAGAAAAAATCGACGGTGAGGGCATCGACGGAATTGATAATACCGATTTTATCCCGAACGCGCAGATTCTCTGTTATCCCGTAATTCTTCCGTACGGAAATGAGTTTGCCCACATCGGCAGCTATACAAAACTTTTAGGTGAGGAAAATCTTTCATTAGCTCCGAAAATCGATCCGACCGTCAACGTATGTGATACTACTCCACAGGCGTTCATATGGCATACCGCCGAGGATAATAATGTCAATGTAATCAACAGTTATGAATACGCGAAGGCTCTGAGGATAAATAACATTCCCGTTGAAATGCATATTTTCCCGTACGGAAAGCACGGACTCGGAATCCTGAGAGCACCGGAACATGTTAAGCAATGGACCGCACTGCTTATAAACTGGTTCAAAGAAATAAACTGGATTTAAGGCAATACAAACGATAAATCGGGACTCACTTTTTGAGGTGAATCCCGATTTTTGATTATAATATTTAATGATTTAATCAGTTGTATTTCGGCAGATAATCGCCGTGAGCTTCGATAAGGTCATCACAAAGATGAATAATTTCATCAATCGAAAGTTCAGATGATGTATGCGGGTCAAGCATCGCCGCCTGGTAGATTGCGTCTTTCTTATGTGTTACAGCGGCTTCAATTGTAAGAAGCTGCACGTTTATCATAAGTCTGTTCATTGCCGCGAGCTGCTCGGGAAGTTTTCCCTGACGGCAGGGCTGGATTCCGTTTTTGTTTACAAGACATGCAACCTCAACGCACGCTTCCGCGGGAAGATTCTCGATAAGTCCGTTGTTGATTACGTTACCGCCGATTTTGCAGGGTATATCTGTAACAATTGCCTCCATGATTTTTGAGGCGTATTCCTTTGTCCGCTCATGACTGACCTTATCGTTGAGATAATCTTCTTTTTCGCTGTTCCAGCGTTCAATCTGACGTATGCATCTTCTCGGATATTCGTCAAGCGGAATATTGTATCTCTTGATAAGCTCAGGATATTTCGCCTTTATGAAAAGGTTATTATATTCCGCGTTATGCTCGCTTGACTCAGTGCAGTAATAACCGAAACGTCTGATATACTCAAATCTTACAAGGTCTGTATGGTCTGTAACACCGCTTTCAAGCACGTTAACCGCTCTTTTTCTGATCTCGGGGTAAAGGTCATTGCCATTCGCGTCTTCAATTTCAAGAAGCCAGCCCATGTGGTTAATACCGGCGATTTTTTCTCTTATCGGCTCCTCAAACGGAATTTCAAGCTCGTTAAGCAGTCCTCTTGAACAGCTCTGAACACTGTGGCAAAGTCCTACCGATTTAATCGGCGTATACCTTCCGAGATATCCGGCAAGCTGAGCCATGGGATTAGTATAGTTAAGGAAATACGCGTTGGGGCAAACCTCCTGCATATCGTCTGTGAAATCCTTAAGAACGGGAATTGTTCTCAATGCTCTGAAGATACCGCCGATACCGTTAGAATCGGCAATAGTCTGACGAAGACCGTATTTTTTCGGAACTTCAAAGTCAATGATTGTGCAGGGGTCATAAAGTCCCACCTGAATCGCGTTTACAACAAAATCAGCATCTCTCAGCGCGTCTTTTCTGTTTTCAACACCCAGATATTTCCGGACATTGGCTCTGTTTTCATTTATATTTCTGTTAAGAGCGGTTACCATTATGTATGACTCGTCAAGACGCTGAGGGTCAATATCATAAAGAGCAATATCGCACTCTCTGAGAACAGGCGTGAGCATAACGTCACCCAGCACGTTCTTTGCGAAAACGGTGCTTCCCGCACCCATAAATGTAACTTTCATAAAGCATCTCTCCTTATTTGGGATAGGACAATAATACTATTATTTCCTTCAAATGTCAACTTTTATCTGACTGTTTTGTTCATAAAGCATATCGCTTTCATCAACACTGCTGTTTATTATTCTCACATTGCTTACAGGCATATTAACTGCCGCAAAATGCTCAACAGGTTTAAGAATTTTCACACCGTCAAAAAGAATATCAGACACATTCGGAATTTTGCTGCCTTCATAGTAGCTTCGCAGATATTCGTCAAAAGACGTGTGAATATAAACACCCCGCCGTCTGGGATTTTCAAGAATAATATTCCTGAACACAATATTTCTGCACCCTGCTTCGGCTGAAATTCTCTCACGGGAATATCCCTTGTGAGTTCTGACCCACATAATCCCGTCAAGCTCTTTATATCCGTCTTCAAAATCAGGCTCAGTAACAGAAACATACGGTGTATTATCGGGACGCATAACCACACGGTACATTCCTCTGTGTGTAAGAATCGCGTCTGAATGATACACTGTCATGCCTTTTTTCCACTGACGCGCCGTTCCCGCAAGAATACGGATAAAGAAGCTCTCCGTTTTGTATCCGGGCAGTTCAACGCAGTTTTCAATCAGTCCGTCAGAAATCGAACCGAAATTGGGATTTGACACGGAATAGTCAGCGCAGTTGAGAGCTACAGCATCATCAAATGTTCGGAATTTACAGTCTTTGACCGTAAAATTCCTGCCGGGGCCGAAATGTATTCCGTCTTTAAGTCCCTCGAGATGAGCGCGGCAAACACAAGCATTTTCAAAATCTGAAATCTGAATCGCATAGTCTTTTTTCATAAGGTCGGTTATCGTTATATCCTCAACCGTGAGATTTTTTATGTACAGAAACGCAATATGTCCTCTCAGCCCGGCAATAACGTTTTTGCTCTCGGGTGAAGCCCCCGCGCTTTCAACACCGTTTACACAGATATGAGCGCCGCTCAATGTAATATTTTCATTAAAACGTCCCGAAAACGCACCCTCGTTTATAAACAGATTACCCTCAAGGCGGCTGTCCTCAAGCGGAACACGGCGAAGAATCACACCATCAGAGAAATTCAGATTGGTGTCAGAAGGAATCCTGACAGTCCCCGCCATGTCATATATCCCCTGACGTGATACCGAAACGTAATGTCCGCTGTTTACCGCGTTCTGAAGTGCCGCGGTATTTTCAAGCCCTGAATTTTCGGGCAGAAATCCGAAATTCTCAGCGTTTATTTCAATATTTTTTCTTTCCATGGCAAGACCTCCGAATCAGTTGTTTCCAAGTTCCCAGAACGCCACCGCGCTTGCCGCCGCGACATTGAGAGAATCAACATTATTTGACATGGGGATTTTAATTACATAGTCGCTTTTTTCGATTGTTTCTTTTTTCAGTCCGTCACCCTCGGAGCCTAAAAGCACCGCGAGCCTGGATTCATATGCAAGACTCGGGTCTTTGATTGAAATTGAATTATCGCTCAGTGCCATCGCGGCGGTTTTGAATCCGAGTGAATGAAGCTCGTCAACGATATTGTTTTCCCGGGAAATCGCCCACGGAATCAGAAAAACATTGCCCATACTCACTCTTATCGCCCGCCTGTAAAGCGGATTGCTGCATGAATCCGTCAGAATAACCGCATCCATATTGAGAGCCGCCGCAGAACGGAACGCCGCGCCTACATTTGCAGGGTTCATCACGTTTTCGAGTACGGCAACACGGCGCGCGTTTGCGATGGTTTCCGCAACGGTTTTCATCTTCGGTCTGTGCATGGCGCAGAGAACGCCGCGTGTCAGCATAAATCCCGTCAGCTGAGTAAGCACATCAAACTCGGCAGTAAAAACAGGAATATTGCCGCACCTTTCTATAATGCTCTTCGCCTGCGTTTCAATGTGCTTTTTTTCAACAAGAACCGATATCGGCTCACAGCCCGCGTCAAGAGCCCTTTCAACCACCTTTGGGCTTTCGGCAATAAAAATCCCCTGTTCCGGGTGTTCACGGTTAAGAAGCTGATTTTCAGTAAGGCGTGCATATATATCAAGCTCAGGCGAGCTGAAATCTGTTATTTCAATAATATCCGCCATATCGCACCTCCGTAAATAATAATATCACAACAATGAAAAATGTCAATTGACTCTGAGGTATTGACAACGGGCTTTATTATGCTAAAATGGTGCAGAAGGGGGATTTTTATGAAAATTATCGCGTTTTTTGAAAGCATTATCATTGCAGTATCATGCTTTTTCGGAAGCCTGTTCAACCTGCCTGACAAAAATGTTCAGAATCTCATTGAGCGAAACGGCGGATTCATCTACGGCATATGCCACCCGAACGAGGATTATGAAAAGCTCGGCAACGCGGGACTTAAATGGGTACGATTCGATATTCCCTGCCCGTTTGACAAAAACGGAAATACCAGACGGGCGTATCTTGATTTTAAGGAACGCTGTAAAGGTTATGCCGAGAGAGGCTTCAAGGTTATGGCTGTTACCCCGTATCCGAGAGACTACATTGCAGATATGAATTTTAATCCTGCTGAAGATACTGAAAAAACAAAAGAGCTTGCGGTTTTTCTTTATAATGATTTAAAGGATATCACAGGAGCGTTTCAGATTACAAATGAGATGGGACTTGTAGGGTTTATGCATCCGCTCACTCTCGAAGAAGCCGCGCGGTATATCGGTGTTCAGCTTGAGGCAATCAGTGAAGCAAAGGAAAAAGATAACAGCGGCTTCCCGATTGGCTATAATTCGGCAGATTTGATTCAGGTCAGCCGGGAACTTCATAAGCTTATGAAGCCTTATCTCAAATACTGTGATTATGTGGGTATTGACCTTTACACGGGATGTCAGGGTAAAGCAAAGGCAAAGGATTATTCCAAGAAGGTTAAGAAACTATACAGAATGACAGGTAAGCCGATTATTATTGAGGAATTCGGCTTCTGGAACGCAGGAGGTCCGAAAACAGCGGAACAGAAAGCTGAAATTCTCGGGATTTACGGATATTCAACCGAGACTGAAGCAATAGCGGACGGAGAGAATTTCGTCAATAAACTTCCCTCACAGTTCCGCAATACGCTGAAGCTGGAACATCCCGACGAGGAAAAACAGTGGGCAGAACTGGTATTCAGCCGGTATTCCAATCATTTTTACGGCGAATCATCTGCAGAGACTATTGAAAACATTCCTCATACACCTGAAGGACAGGCTCAATATTTTAAATCTGTAATGTCAGAATTGAGAAAGCTTAATTGTCTTGCGGGCATGATTATTTACTGCTG
>JAZLLB010000158.1:0-23882 GCA_045597925.1 Acutalibacteraceae bacterium | reverse complement strand
GAAACGGATACATGCTTCCGCCGCTGACGGTAAGTTTAAATTCATCACCGTTTTCAACAGCTTCTTTGATCAGCGGAACAATATCCTTCATATAAAATCCGCTGTTCATATTAACATATCACCGCTTTCCCGACTGCCGCTCATCGCAAGAGCATAGCCCGCTCCGGCAATACCCTGCATCAGCCCCGATTTAACGTCACACGATTTATTAAAGCTGAACAGTCTCATTCCATCATTCAGATACCGTACAGACAATTCGTCTGAAAGTTCACCGCAGTCAATACCGAGACGGGACATAGCCGTCAGTCTTGAGGATGTTCCGCAGCAAAGGCAGTCTTTTTTTGTCTCTCTGTAACGAAGAAAATCCGCAGCTTTCATAATATCATCGTTGCAGATTTTTATTATTTCCGGATTATCAGTAAAACGTAAAAGCTCATTGCGTGCCATAATGATTCCCGGCGCGCCGGCACACCAGCCGTACATAAATCCGCTGTTGCTTACTTTCCAGTTTTTCTTTTCTTCAACGTATAAGCTGTTTTCAAAACGCAGAAGACTGAGTATTTTTTCATCAAAAGACTTTATTCCGAGTGTTGACTGAATTTTCGCAATGGCCAGCGCAATTCCGGACGCACCGTGAGCGACCCCTGCTTGATTCGGCTCATATTCAATGAGAACGGGAAGGATTTTTCTTCCTGTTTTCATGCCGGTTTTCTTCGGAAGCTTCGGCAGAGAAAGTGCGACTCCCGCCGCTCCGTTCATAACATCAAACGACAAATCCGCTTTCGAATCAGACACTCTTTCGGAAAGAAAAAACGCGTCGGAACGGTAAAATTTTTCCCCGGTTAAATCAGCTATATGAAGAAGCGCGGAAATAAATCCGGCCGTACCGTTTTGAAAAGAACAGTACTCATCCGAAAGAGGAAAAACGATATCTTTTTTGAGAAAAATATTTCTGAATTTTTCATAATGCTTTTCAATTAAATCAAGATATTTTTTTTCGCCTGTTTTATAATAAATCGCGGCATAGCAGCAAAGGATTCCGAGCATTCCGTCATACAGACCGAAGCCTGAATTTTTAAAAAACAGACAGCCCGACTTATCACATTCAAGCATTATCCAGTCTGAAAAAGTATCGGTAGAATTTTCCTCAAGATCATCTGCAATTTCTTTGAAAATATTATCAGATTTTTTTATTTGGATTTTTTTATTTTCTATCGGACGTGATGCTGAAATGCTTTGCCTGATAATTTTCTTCTGAGCTTCGCAGTCCTCTTTTGAAAGAGCTGAAATTTTATTTTTTATGCTTTCCGACGGGGAAGAAATGAAGAAGTTTTTTTTAACGGAAATTTTTTCGCTGTCGTACAAATCAGCCGAATTTCCCTTTGATAAGAAAACAGGGGTATCAGATTTCAGCACAGACTCAACCTCAGAATCAAATACCGCTTTCATCTCTTCAAATCTGTTTTTTCTGATATCTTTTTTATATGATTTTGAAAGAAAATATTCCGCGTACATTCTGCGCTTTTCTTTTTCATGCGAATTTATAAAATTGATAATTTTACTGTAAACCTCGGTGGGTCTTAAAATAAATCTGAAATAACATTCGTTAAAACCGTTAACGCACCCGAGCATAAAATCTTTATTATTTAAAGCAAATTTATATGATTTTTCAAAGCCGTATTCAATAAAATCACAATAATCATACGGCTGCAATTTTTTATCACCGTAAACAAGAATATTTTTTTCACCGGAATATCCGCCGCAAATTCCGCTGCAGTCAAAATTTTCATCTCCGATTTTTATCCAGTTCGGCAGAAGGTGAGATTTAAGCACGGAATCCGCCAAAGATGAAAGCACCGAAGTCTTACCGCTGTCAGCCTTTGCCGACAGAAGTGTTTCAATATCCACAAGCACAGGGCTGTTTTTTGAAGCAATCAGATTTTCGCTGTGTATATCTGTTGTACCGAAAATATACAAAATAAAAATCAAAGCACCGCAGCGGTTGAAATATTCTCTGATATCCTCTTCACTTTCCGCTTTTTTATTTTCAATAAATTCCGCTTTATACCAACCGTCACCGGAATCAATTATCCTCTCGATTTCGGGTATAAAAGGAAATCCCTTCTGCTTCAATTTTGACAGAAAGGCTTCAAACGCGAGTTCAGCTTCGGCACTGCGGGGCTTATAAACATATACGCCAGAGTCATCATATACGATTTCAACCTGCCGGCCGTTATGTCTGTCACCGGCAGCAATTCTTTTTTCGTTTTTCATAACAGATGTCCGCTTTATTTGGTTTTATTGTTTTTTTCATACTCCTCAAGAAGTCTCGCCGCTTCCTCGGGGTGTTTTAATTTATAGCACAATCTGGGAGAAACTTTTCCGTATTCCTTAGTATCTCCGTAATGCAGCGCATAGCAGATTTTGCATTTATTTCTGAAAATACATTTCTGACATTCCGCGAGACTCGGAACCTCATACGCCCACTCATTAATTTTTTCCCAGCACGCTTTAATGCCGCCGTTTTCACGGGGGTCAAGCATTGCAACGTCAAGAGCCACACAGGGCTTCATCTTACCCTGCCATGAAACGGCACAGCTGTTTCTGCCCGCGTTGCAGGTGATGCCTTTTTCTTTTACGGGGCGTGAAAGGTCAGGTACACGCAGTTCGTTTAACTGCCTGTCGTATTCCTCGGAAGACATATGAAACTTCTTCATGCTTATATTTTTTACAGCTTCTTTGAAAAGCTCCTCGTCAGGCTCAGCTGACTTTAATTTATCCGCATCGCAAAGACCGTAGTTCATTAATTCACCCGTGAAATAGAACTGACAGCCTTTTGAAATCGCGTAATCGCTCGCTTTTTCAAAATCATGAATATTTCCTTCTCCGCTTGTGTATTGAAGCATAAGCGGCATATTGATATCAAGAAGAATATCAATATTCTTCATAACCTTTTGAAAAGCCGCACCATTACCGCAGAAATTTTCATATGTTTCTTCAGACATTCCGTACATTGTAAGATAAATTTTCGTCGGAGGTTTGTTTTTGAAAAGCTCAAAAATTCTGTCATTAAGGCATGAGCCGTTGGTAATTACGGAAATCTCAACATTTTTATCGTAAATATATCGGTAGATTTCCTCAAAATCGGGGTGAGCCGTACATTCTCCTCCGCTCAGGGTTATTGAAAGCGGTCCCATATCGCAAAGTCCGTCGATGTAATATTTCCATTCGCCGAATCTCATTACATGATTACCCGACGCGATAACTTCCTCATTTGTTCTTCTGACATAGCACATGCGGCAGTTAAGATTGCATACGGGTGTAAGCTCCAGCAGCGCAGAAAGAAGATGATTTGAAGCTATGGTCTTATGGGCGATCAGGCTGCGATAGTCGGAATAATTACCGTTTGACGCTTTCAGCATATCATAAAGAGATTTGTTGTCTGCCATAATTATCCCTCTATGTCAAGCATATTTTCGCATTCCAGTTTTTTAAGAAAAGCGTTTACATCTTTATCAGCAAGGTCTTTTTCGATACCGTATTTCTCAATAAGAATGCCGCAAAGTTCATCAGAGGTTAAAAATTCTTTAAGCTTTTCAAAAAGAAGCGCACCCGTTTCATTAAAGACGGCAACTGCACTGAAATCAATAGCGGAAGTTCCCCGCGGAATTACAACATAGTCATCCGCAACCTTTTTTAATTCAAAGCAATCTTTAATTTTATACTTCATTATAATCTACCTCAATAATGATTTATATTCTTTTTCAAAAATTTCTTCATAAAGAACCTTTACCGCATTTTCACTCATATCACATTCAAGGATATAAACGGGAATATTTTCCGCGGCGTCTTTAATAACGGAAATATATTTCCGCTCAAATTCTTCGGATAAGGGGAAAACATAATTGTTAAGGTACATATAGGAAAACGCCTGTGCCGGAGAAAGTCTGTAAGCCCTGTTTTCTTTGGATTGCTTCACAAAAACAACCGCTTTTATCGGCTTACGGTCATTAAGTTTAAGACACTCCTTGCCGCTCCACGGTGAGCCGTGAACGATATAATTATCTCCCTCTTTAAGCACGCACGGCTTGTCATAATTCAGCGGCTTCGCTTTAAGATACTTTTCCCACATATTTGCCTGAGTGCTTTTGCCCGCGCCCGAGTTCCCGCAGAACAGAATACCCTCATCCTCATAAGCAACAGCGGCTGAGTGAAACATAAAAGCGTTGTTACTGATAAGAATATACTTATACGCAATCATTGTCAGATAATTGCATTCAAAAAAGCCGTCAGCTCTGACGGTATTCGCAAGATAGATGCTTATAGTCTTTAAATCCTCCGATAAATTTACGAAAGAGGAGCCGAATGATACCCAGTAGCCGTTACTGCTTTTTTCATAAAACACGTATTCATCTACTTTTTTGTTGACAGTCAGCTTTGATGAAATTTCGCTGTCCGCATCATAAATATGCATGAAAAAACAGGGCAGTTTGCACTCTTCGTTCTGAAAATCTCTAAACTGCCCTATGACTTTTCCAATATTTACACATGAACCGTGGTTAAGAATTTCAAACCGCATCTAGCATGAATTACGGATTCAGTGTTGAATAGCACTGATGCGACGCATAGCCTCCCATTAAAACTTTTGGGTCAAAATAATCCTGGCAACCTTCCCCCGTCCACATGTACTGACCGGAATAATCTGCCGGGCAACTGTCATAAGAAGCGAAGTCATCCTTAACATTAAGTTCTACTTTAATAAAATCCGGTGACTGATACATTTTTGTTCCTCCGTTATTAGTCGTTATTAGTCAAGTTCGCAAGGTTCGCCGGCCTGCGTTGCTTTGAGTGAACGAAGCTGAGCAGCTTTGCGCTCTTCTTCTGTCATATTCATCCATTCTTCCGGTGTGTAAGCACCGCCTGCGATCTCCTCAAGCGCCGCATCGTCAAGTTCGTTTAAATTTAATCCTTCAACTGGTAAATCTGCCATTATAAAAGCCCCTTTCTTAGTTTGTGAATATTTTATCACGTGTTTACTGTTTTGTCAACGAAAAAATAATTCATAAATAAAAATTTTCTGCATTTTTAAGGATTGCAGTGTATCAGCCACGTTTTATTCTGAATTATCTGTTTCATCTGAAATCGTTCGTTTCTTGATTTCACTTATTTATACGACAGAACGAAAAAAAGGGCTAATAGATTTTTTAAAATTTTAAAAATTTATTATTCCCAGCCTTCTGAATATCTCAACACGCTTCAGAGCCTCCGGGCTGAGTTCATCTTCTCTATTTATTTCCGCGCGGTTTTTGGTGTGCTTTTTAAACAGGAATCCGAGTCCTCTTGTAATTATGCGGTAAATCAGCATTAACGGATACAGGTATCTGTGCTTATTCAGAACAGGATATTTTCCGCGCATAAATTCCATTGACGGAAAAACAGCGAAAAAGTATTTGGCAATGCGCTTTTTTCTCAACTTCGCTCTTCCCGAAGCAGACGTGTATTCCTTTGTATTCATAATATAATACCAGCCGTCGGTACGGTTTTTCTCCTTTCTGCCTTGCCATCCTCCGATTTCGAGGTCGTCTGTTATCATATCAGTAATTTCACTGTCAACGTCAGTTTTTATAATCAAATCTTCTGTTTCCAGCTCTCCGTATTTTATCATTACGCTTAGAAGAGCCTTAAGAGTTTCGATATACCCGAGCTTTTCCATAACGGAAACGTATCTTTCTTTGTCAATCTCATCCTTATTCTCCTTCATAAAAAGAGCCGTATCCATTATCATTCTGAGGCTGGCACCGCTGTATATAAAATGCTTAATCATGTGAAGTGTCAGAAATATAAGATTATCGGTGTAGTCAAGACTATAGTATCTGCCCTCGGAAATTTCAGCTGAAACAGTCTTATTACCGCTTTCGGAGCCAAAGCTGAAATCCGCGAACATATCCCTGTCGCAGACCTCCTCCCAGAGTTTTGTATGCAGCTCCAGCATACCCAGCTGAGGGTGATGCGCCACACTGTGATGCATATCCTCGTCTTTTTCATCAAAAGAAAAGCCTGATTTTTTGAGGAAAGCCACAGCCGTGTCTTCTTTTTCAGGAGCAATAAGAATATCAGTATCCGCGGACACACGACATTCGGGGTCGGCGTAATATCTTGCCGAGTCAATCCCTTTAAGAAGCACACACGGAATACCGGCACTTTCCATTTCGGAAATAAGATTCAGAATTCTTCCGGTTCTTATTTTATTTTTTACAGCTGCCACCGTAAGCGAACGAAGCACCGCTGCTTTGATTTCGGCGGGACAGCCGACATCGGACTTTTTAATCGCCATTGCCGTTATAAACGGTATACTCTGCTCCTTTGACAGCTTTATAATCTTTTCCCACGAAACCTCTTTTTCAGGCGGTTTTGCGGGAATGCCCATGGCCCCGCAGGAAAACAGACTGATAAGATAATTCATTTCATATGACATTGTTTCAGCCCCTCTTAATATATCGTTTCGGTTATTGCTTCCGCCGTTTTACAGGCTGTATACACCTATACCAATAACAGCGGAAATGAGAATCAGCAGAATCGGAGACATCTTCTTTTTAAAGACATATTTTGTCAGCAGCAGAATAAGCACCAGCACGGCCGCTGTTATCAGTGCTTTTACATCGGGTACCGTTTCAGCTGAGATATGAAAACAGTTGTTGATAATCATAAACACGCCCGTAGCGCTGATAATTCCCGTAATACACGGCTTAAGCCCGTCAAGAACAGCCTGAACATATCTGTTTTTCAGCAGCGCCTTCATGGCGGCTGTCACAGATATAATAATAAAGAACGACGGCAGAATAACCGCGAGAGTCGCGATAACCGCACCTGGAACGCCCGCCTGCGTCTGACCGACAAAGGTGGCAAGGTTTATCATAATAGGTCCGGGTGTGCTTTCACTGACGGCAATCATGTATGAAAGTCTGTCGTCTGTAAGCCAGCCGTATGAAAGCACAGTGTCACGGATAATCGGTATCGCCGCGTACGCTCCGCCGAATGAAAAGCAGCCTACCTTCAGAAAACCGAGAAAGAGTTTCAGATAAATCATTTCTTTTCACCGCTTTTCCGTAACTTTGCCGAAACAGCGAAAAAAACAAGGCTTATCACTGCCGCCGCAAGCAGAAGAATAACAGATGAAAATTTCCACGAGAAAATATTTATCAGCATCATCGCGGCAAAGGATATTATAAGTATCGCGCACGGCAGCGGCTTTCTGTCGATTTTTTTCATCATGGAAATCCCCGCGCCAGCAATAAGAACCCCAACGCCGATTTTGATTCCCCTGAACGCGTTCGCGACAACGGTGAATTTGAGAAAATCATCAAAAATCAGCGATATTAAAAAAATAATCAAGAATGACGGCAGTACCATACCCAAGGTCGCAGCGACCGCTCCGAACAGCTTCGCTTTTTTGTATCCGACAAATGTGGCGGCGTTTATCGCGACAGGACCCGGAGTTGATTCTGCGATAACGGTTATGTACATCATTTCATCATCGGTAATCCACTTTTTCTTTCTGACGCATAAATCCTCAATGAGCGGAATCATCGCGTATCCTCCGCCGAATGTAAAAAGTCCTATCCGGGCGAAAGTCAGAAACAAATCAGCAATTATGTTCATTTTATACACCGCCTCATATATCTGTCTGCCTATGTTATATCACATAACTTAGACTAAATCCATATCTTAAAATAAAATCTTTGACATATTTTGCAAATTGTTATATAATATACTGGCACAAGCAAAACTTTGAACGGAGGAGTTATTATGAGTAAATATACTATCGGCGTAGATTTCGGCACAGCCTCGGGCAGAGCCGCTATAGTCAATGTTAAAACAGGCGAGGAGCTTGCTGACAGCACCTTTGAATATCCCCACGGTGTTATGGACGATACTCTGCCTGACGGAACAAAGCTCGGCTTTGACTGGGCGCTTCAGCATCCTCTGGATTATCTTGATGTTTTCTATAACACAATTCCCGCTGTCATGAAAGAAAGCGGAGTTTCACCCGATGACGTTATCGGTCTGGGCGTTGACTTCACCGCCTGCACCGTTCTGCCAGTAAAGAAAGACGGCACGCCTCTTTGCATGATGGAAAAATACAAGAGCGAGCCTAACGCGTACGTTAAGCTGTGGAAGCATCACGCCGCGCAGGACAAGGCAAACCTCATCAACGAAAAAGCAAACGAGATGGGCGAGCAATGGATTAAACGCTACGGCGGCAAGGTTTCCAGCGAGTGGGAGCTTCCGAAAGCGTGGCAGATTCTCGACGAATCCCCCGAAATATATAATGAGGCCGATTACATAGGTGAAGCGGCTGACTGGGTTGTATGGCAGCTTTGCGGCGTTTTGGGCAAAAACACCTGCTGCGCGGGATACAAGGGAATGTGGCACCATAAGGAAGGGTATCCCTCAAAGGAATTTTACAAGGCTCTTGACCCCCGTCTTGAGAATTTTGTTGAGGATAAGCTCAATTATCCGATCGTTCAGCTCTGCGACAGAGTAGGCGGACTTACAGCCGAAATGGCGGCGAAATTAGGACTCAACGAGGGCATGACCGTTACAACTGCGATTATTGACGCTCACGTTGCCGTTCCCGCTGTAAAAATCACAAAGCCCAACGTTCTTCTCGCTATTATGGGTACATCAACCTGCCATATCCTTGTTTCCGAAGAGGAGCATCTTGTTCCCGGCATCAGCGGCGTTGTAGCGGGCGGCGTATATCCCAATCTTTACGCTTATGAGGCGGGTCAGGCATGTGTAGGCGACCATTTCTCATGGTTTGTCAAAAACTGTGTTCCTGCGTCCTATGTTGAGGAAGCCGAAAAGCAGGGCATGAATATTCATAAATATCTCCGCTCAAAGGCGGAAAAGTATAAGCCCGGCGAAAGCGGACTCATCGCTCTTGACTGGTGGAACGGCAACAGAAGCATTCTTGTTGACGGCGACCTTACAGGCATGATGCTCGGTATGACGCTTCAGACAAAGCCTGAGGAAATGTACCGCGCTCTTATCGAAGCGACCGCGTTCGGCACAAGAAAGATTGTTGAGACGTATCAGAATAACGGCGTAAAGGTTGACGAGATTATCGCTTCGGGCGGTATCAGCCAGAAAGACCCCATGACAATGCAGATTTACGCAGATATCCTCAATAAACCCATTAAAATCGCCGGCACAACTCAGTGCGGAGCCTTAGGCAGTGCTATTTACGCAGCTGTTGCCGCAGGTGAGGAAAACGGCGGCTACAGCGATATTTTCACCGCTTCAGGCGCAATGGGCAAGCTCAAAGATACCGTTTATACTCCGGTTAAAGAAAACGCTGAGATGTATGACAAGCTCTATGAGGAATATAACATTCTTCACGACTATTTCGGCACAGGTGTAAACGATGTTATGAAACGCCTTAAAAATATCAAAAAGAGCATATAAAATCCTGCTTTACTGTTAAAAAACTATACTGTCGGCAAGGATATTTAAGATTAAGACCTGCCCGGAAGGCGGGTCTTTTTTAAACTCAGGACAATTTTTCATAATTCAAGGCATACGCCTTTATTGAATATATATCTGTCTCATTGCCCGAAAATTTTCAGTCACTCTGATGAAAAATCACATTTTAATTAATCCGCGCATCTCAATTACGCGGTGTTGCCTTAAAACTGAAACGGAGGTAAAATCATGAAAAAATATGATATTATTGTTGCGGGAGGCGGCTTCGCAGGCTCGGCGGCGGCACTTGCCGCGGCAAGAAACGGCTGTAAGGTTATGCTCATTGAACAGTCGGGCGCGCTGGGCGGTGCCGCGAACACATGCCTTATAAATCCGTTTATGCCGAACAGAACAAAAATCCGCAAAGAAAACGGTGAAACGGAAATTCTTGAGCTGAGCCGCGGAATATTCGCCGAAATCAGCAAAAAACTTGAGGATATGGGCGCGAAAAACGGCATTTCATTCCATGAGGAATATCTCAAGCTCATTCTTGATGATATGATGGAGGACGCGGGAATTGACGTTCTTTTCCACGCGACGCTGTGTGAAGTCAATGTTGAAAATGAAAAACTTCAGAGTATTACCGTTATCACCAAAAGCGGCAAAATCACCTTTGAGGCGAAGCAGTTTATTGACTGCACAGGTGACGCGGATTTAGCTGTTATGAGCGGCTGTCCTTATCATCTGGGAAGAGAATCCGATAACCTCTGCCAGCCGATGACTCTTTGCTTCCGTGTCGCGAATGTTGATGAAAAGGAGTTTTTCACTCCCGAATGCAAGGAGGAACGGCAGGCGATTTACAGACGGTGGAAGGCTGAGGGTAAAACCTCAAATCCCAGAGAAGATATTCTTCTTTTCCGTACGATGATTGACGGCGTTATTCACTTCAACACAACAAGAGTTGTAAAGAAAAATCCCGTTGACCCGTTCGATGTTTCGTGGGCGGAGCGTGAGGCGAGACGTCAGATGTATGACATTTACAGAATGTTAAAAGAAGAACTGCCTTCATTCAGAAACGCTCAGATTGTTTCTTCCGCTTCGTGGATAGGCTCTCGTGAAAGCCGTATGATTGACGGCGAGCATCTTCTCAATGAAAATGAGCTTAAGGACTGCACACGTTTTCCCGATGCCATAGCGGCGGGCAATTACGATATCGACATTCACAACCCCGAGGGAAGCGGCACGAGCCACTATTATTTCCCGGACGGCGAATATTACACAATTCCTTACAGAAGCCTTGTCCCCAAAAAGATAAACAATCTGCTTGTTGCGGGCAGATGTATTTCCTCCACCCACGAGGCGCAGGCATCTTACAGAATCATGCCGATAGTATGCTGCCTCGGTGAAGCGGCAGGCGTCGGAGCTTCTGTCGCGGTTAAGAATAACTGTACTCCGAAAGACGCGGATATCAAGGAAATTCAGAAAATTCTCCTTGATAACGGAGCCTTTTTAGGGTGAAATCTGCGCATAACATGGAAAGAGCAAAACTGAAAGAATTAAAAATGAACTCCAGAGATGAGGTTCTGAGCTTTCTTAAAGGACTTTGGAATGAGGAACAGACCAAATGTCCTGTATGCGGGAATACTTTGGAATTGCTGCACACCGGCGCAAAAAAAGATAATTGCGATTGGCAATGCAGAATATGTAATAAAACTTATAAAACAATCCATTTACTTGACGAATTGAATGAACAGATGCCGAATTAAACGAATCCCTGTTTGCCGTGCGAAAATGTCGGGGAAAAGACAGCCGCCCGAACTGAGCACTGTTTTATTAGCAACATAAAGTCTGCCCTTATGACATCTTTCCTGTCATAAGGGCATTTTTCAGTCTTTGTTTTCGGTTGTCGGAGCTGTTGTCGATGTATCATCGCCGCCGGGCATCATTTCACTGACGTCGGATTTCATTTCGTCAATTGTTGTTTTCATATCGTCCGTAAATTCATCCGCTTTCTGTGAAAGATTTGTTGTGCTTTTCAGCGTGCTTTCAGATGTGCTTGTGGTGCTGTTGTCGGGTTTAGTGTCTTTTTTGCCGCAGGCGGTTAAAGCAACTGCCGAAACGAGTATAAGAGCGGTAACCGCCGGTAAAATCTTTTTCATAAAATTCTCCTTTCAGCCGCCTGATACGGCTGATTTTTTGTTTGTCCTTAATATTATTTTCAAAGCGGCATGAATTATTCAACATACTGTTTTTTTATTTCAAAAAAATAATAAAAATTGCCCGTTTTTTCTTGCAAAAAATGATGACAAATCGACTTATATATGATATAATATTACAGTATATTGAAAAAATATCTAATTTTTCGGTTAAGGAGCTTATTTTTATGGCAAACACCTCTGAAATTCTCGGAATTATAATCAAGAACATGGTTGCCGTGGCAGACAATTACGGCTTCAGAGTAATTATCCCTGAGGGAACACAAAAAGGCGAAGCACCCGTAAGCGTTCAGAACGGCAAGTATACAGTTACCTTCGCGGGTGACAAGGGTACGTTCAGAATCGAAGTATCTGATAAAAAAATTTATCTCAAATGCTCTGCCGCGCATTATGAAACCGCGGTTGAGGAGGATTTCGCTCAGCAGTCGGCAGGTCTTTTTGAAGAAGAAAGCATGACTGATAAGGATATCCGCTATCTCGCAAACGAGTTTAACGAAACAATTACGAAAATTTACGGCAAAAATAAAAAATCACAGAGCGTGAAGCTCCCCACTCCGGTTTCAAAATCAGCCGCGAGAGGCGGTTCGGTTTATTTCGACACCGTTACCCTCGCGACAAGAATGACGGCGATTTTTCCCGAAACCAAAGAAGCATATAAGGCGAATGTTGAAAGATACGGTGAATTTCTTCCCGAGGATTTCTTCCTTAATCACTGCAACAAATATGTTGTCGAAACGATAAAGGGAAACGACCCTCAGAAAATGAGGAAGCTCTTCAACTGCCTTAACGAGATTTATAATGACGGCACAAACGAGGTTCAGAGCATAATAGTTATAACAATACTCGGAAGTCTTAACAACGACGAGCAGCTTCTGGCAAATTGTGTTGATTACATGCAGGATATGACTCTCGCGGTTATCGAGGCAAACAAATATCTTTCAAGAAGCGCGTCTTCAAGGCAGAAGCTTAAAATACCGCCCAGATACAAACCTAAAAAGGCAAAGAAAAAGAGCTCTTTTATGAATCAGCTTGGAATGTAACGGAGGAGAATAATTTTGGAAAATATCGAAAATGAAAACATTGAAGAAACAGAAGCAACTGAAGAATCCCCCGCCGAAAAGCTGATTGAAGACCTTTCAGATGAAGACATTGACACCGCAGTCACAGAGGAATACGGCGCGGATCAGATTCAGGTTCTTGAGGGACTTGAGGCGGTCCGTAAACGTCCCGGTATGTATATCGGCTCAACCGGTCCCAAGGGACTTCACCATCTTGTATACGAAATAGTCGATAACTCAATTGATGAAGCTCTCGCCGGATTCTGCACTCATATCGAGGTTGAAATTCTTCCTGACAACATAATTACCGTTCGAGACAACGGACGAGGAATCCCCGTCGGTCTTAATGAGAAAACGGGACTTCCCACGGTTACTGTTGTTCTTACCGTTCTTCACGCGGGCGGCAAGTTCGGCGGCAGCGGATACAAAGTATCGGGCGGTCTTCACGGCGTCGGCTCATCTGTTGTAAACGCTCTTTCCGAATGGATGGAGGTAGAGGTATCAAGAGAGGGGCATGTATGGGCGCAGCGCTTTGAAAGAGGCAGCGCGGTCAACGACCTTACAGTTATTGCCGACACCGAAGAAACAGGTACGTTTATCCGTTTCAAGGCAGATCCCGAAGTTTTCACCGAAACAACGGTTTACGATTTTGAAATTCTTCAGAGAAGACTGCGCGAGTCCGCTTTTCTCAACGCCGGGCTTTCAATTACGCTGACAGACAGGCGTGACGAAGGAAATATTATCGAGCAGGTTTACTGCTATGAGGGCGGCCTTTCGAGCTTTGTTGAATTCATAAACAATTCCAGAGGACTGACTCCGCTTCATCAGAAGCCCATTCATTTTTCGGCTTCTAAAAACGACAGATACGCCGAAATCGCTCTTATGTATAACGACGGCTATAATGAAACAATGCTTTCATTCGCCAACAATGTCAATACTATTGACGGCGGTACTCACGAAACAGGCTTCAAGAACGCTCTGACAAGAGTATTCAACGATTACGGCAAAAAATATAATATTTTAAAAGACGGTGACAGAAAGCTCTCGGGCGATGATGTACGTGAGGGTCTTGTCGCGGTTATCAGCGTTAAACTCACGGAGGCTGAGTTTGAGGGGCAGACAAAGGGCAAGCTGGGCAATACAGACATTACGGGGCTTGTTTATTCAACTGTCTACGAAAAGCTGATGACATATTTTGAGGAAAACCCCTCGGTCGCGAAGGCTATCTTTTCAAAGGCTCTTGACGCTTCACGCGCGAGAGAAGCCGCGAGAAAAGCAAGAGATCTCGCAAGGCGAAAGAGCGCGCTTGAAAGCAACGCTCTGCCCGGCAAGCTGGCGGACTGCATCGAAAAAAGCGCGGAAAACACGGAAATATATATCGTCGAGGGAGATTCCGCGGGCGGCTCCGCAAAAGAGGGCAGAGACCGCTATTATCAGGCGATTCTCCCGCTCTGGGGCAAAATGCTCAATGTTGAGAAATCAAGGCTTGACAAAGTTATCGGCAATGATAAGCTCAGTCCGGTTGTTATGGCTCTCGGAACAGGTATAGGCGATGATTTCGATATTTCAAAATTAAGATACAATAAGATTGTTATTATGGCAGATGCCGATGTTGACGGCGCGCATATCTGCACACTTCTGTTAACATTTTTCTTCCGCTATATGAGGCCGCTCATTGACGAGGGTCATGTATATATCGCACAGCCTCCGCTTTTCAAAATAAGCAAAGGCAAAAAGCATTTTTACGCTTTCTCTGATGAAGAGAGAGACGGATATATTGAAGAACTGGGCGGCAGCTGTGATATTCAGCGTTACAAAGGTCTTGGTGAAATGGATCCCCAGCAGCTCTGGGAAACAACCATGGACCCAGAAACAAGAATCATGCTCAGAGTCGAGCTTGAGGACGCTATCGCGGCAGACGAAACATTCTCAATTCTTATGGGCGACAAGGTTGAGCCAAGACGTGAATTCATTGAAAAGAACGCTAAATACGTTCAGAATCTTGATATATAAGAAAGGAGTGACTTTATTATGCCTAAAAAAGAGGAACGCAGTAATTTCGCGGAGCATCTTTTAAACACAAAGGTAGTTAATGTTGACATTGACGAAAAAATGAGAAAGTCATTCCTTGACTACTCAATGTCTGTTATCACAGCCCGTGCGCTGCCCGATGTAAGAGACGGACTTAAGCCCGTTCACCGACGTATTCTCTACACAATGTATGAAAACGGTCTGTCGCCCGATAAGGCATACAGAAAGTGCGCCGACACAGTCGGTTCCGTTCTGGGCAGATACCATCCTCACGGCGACGCTTCCGTTTACGACGCAATGGTAAGACTCGCACAGTCTTTTTCAATGAGATACACGCTTGTTGACGGTCACGGCAACTTCGGTTCAATTGACGGCGACCCGCCCGCGGCATACAGATACACAGAGTCGAGAATGAGCAGGATGTCTCTGAAGATGCTTGCCGATATCGACAAGGATACGGTCGATTTTGTTCCGAACTATGACGACCGACTGAAAGAGCCTACGGTTCTTCCGTCAAGATATCCCAATCTTCTCGTAAACGGCTCAACCGGTATCGCGGTCGGCATGGCGACTAATATACCGCCTCATAATCTCGGCGAGGTCATTGACGGCATGTGCTGCCTTATAGATAACCCCGATGCTTCCCTTGAAGAGCTTATGGAGCATATCAAGGGACCCGACTTTCCGACATACGGCATTGTAATGGGCAGGGCGGGAATCAGAGCGGCCTACGGCACCGGCAAAGGCAAAATCACCGTAAGAGCGAGAGCTGAAATCGTCGAAAAGAAAAACGGCAGATTTGAAATTCAGGTTACCGAAATTCCCTACGGTGTAAACAAGGCAAGACTTATTGAAAGCATTGCCGACCTTGTTAAAGATAAAAAAATCGAAGGCATTTCAGACGTTAACGATTACTCGTCAATGCACGGAATGCACATTTCAATCGACCTTAAGCGTGACGCAAATCCGCAGGTTGTTCTCAATCAGCTGTATTCATACACTCAGATGCAGTCAACCTTCGGTGTAATCATGCTTGCGCTTGTCAACGGCGAGCCTAAGATTCTTACACTCAGGCAGGTTCTGGAGCACTATATCAGCTTCCAGTGCGATGTTATCACAAGAAGAACAAATTATGATTTGAAAAAAGCGCAGGAAAGAGCGCATCTTTTAGAGGGTCTGCTTGTTGCTCTTGATTTTATTGATGAGGTTATCGAAATTCTCAGAAATTCAAAGAGCATACCTGAAGGTAAAGAGGCTCTTATGTCACGCTTTGACCTCGATGATATTCAGGCTCAGGCGATTGTTCAGATGCGTCTGGGTCAGCTGACAGGTCTTGAAAGAATCAAAATTGAGGAAGAGCTCGCCGAGCTTAAAGAAAAAATCAAAGGCTTCCTCGAGCTTCTCAGCGACCACGGCAAAATGCTTGCCCTCATCAAAAAAGAAGCGCTTGAAATCAGAGATAAATTCGCTGACGACAGAAGAACCGAAATTGTAAACGTCAGCGGCGAGGTCGATATTGAAGACCTCATTCCCGAAGAGGACTGTGTATTCACACTCACAAACTTCGGTTATATCAAGCGTATGCCTGCCGACACTTATCAGATTCAGAACAGAGGCGGCAAAGGCATAAAGGGCATGACAAGACGTGAAGAGGACTATGCCGCAACAATGTTTACCGCATCAACTCATGATGTTATCGCGTTCTTCACCACACGCGGCAGGCTTTACAGGCTTAAGGGCTATGAAGTCCCCGAGGCTTCACGAAACAGCCGCGGAGTAAATATAATAAATGTTCTTCCGCTTGAAGCGGGCGAAAAAGTCTCGGCCATGCTGACCGTTCCGAGAGACGGAAACGATGAAGGAACCTATTACTGCATGGTTACAAGAAAAGGAATTATAAAGCGTTCCGAATCCGTTCTTTACAGAAATGTTAGGAAATCGGGACTTATCGCCATAAATCTTGACGATGATGACGAGCTTGCGTGGGTTCGTGTCACAAGCGGAAACGATAAGCTCGTTGTTGCCACAAGAAAGGGTATGGCAATCTGCTTTGACGAAAACGATGCCCGCCCGATAGGCAGAACGGCACGCGGCGTTAAAGCCATTGAGCTTAAAGACGGCGATGAGGTTGTCGGCATGAGCGTTGCGGAAAGCGGTAAAACCCTTCTCACTGTCAGCGAAACAGGCTACGGCAGAAGAAGCGAGTTTGACAACTACCGTGTTCAGTCAAGAGGCGGTAAGGGACTTATAAATTACCACACCGAAACCTACGGCGATGTTGCCGCGGTTACAGAGGTAAGCGGAAATGAGGACATTATTCTTATCGCTTCCGACGGCATAATAATAAGAATCGCGGCAGACGGAATCAGCACCTTCGCGAGACCCTCAAAGGGAGTTAAGGTTATGAGAGTTACCGAGGGCGAAAAGCTCGTTACACTCACAACCGCTCAGAGAGATGAAAGCGAAGATGATTCCGAAGAAAAAGCAGAAGAAGATAATGTTCAGGACTCTGTTCAGGAATAAATTGTATGTGATATAAAGGACTGATGCATTATTGTGAAAAAAACAAAAGATTTCATAAAGAATAATTATCATATCCTGCTTCTGGTACTGATGTTTTGCTGTTGCCTGTTTGTTGCTTTTCACAGCAGATTCCGGGGCGATGATTACAGATATTACCGTGTGGCATTGTGTGACTGGAAAGAAATTTTCAGCTTTTTAAGGTGGCATATGCAGAATTATAACGGCCGCACTCTTATACATTTCCTTGTAATATTATCTCTGAAAAATCAGGCCGCAGTGAATATCTGGAGGGTATGCTCCGCCGCGGGAATGTGTTTGCTTTGTATGATTATCGCAAAAATCACATCTGAAAGTAAAGAAGATTTCAGGCTTAAATGCGCAACCTGCATACTTATAATAACCGGAACAATACCGTATTTCTGGAAATACAGCGCTTATTGGCAAACAGGCTGGTTCAATTATATATTACCGACTATTATGTTGCTTTCACTTATGCTGTTGTGTAAAAAAGTCCTGAATCATTCTGGATTTTTCCGCTCAGCTTTATCTGCGGAGCAACAAACGAGCAGTTCGGATTAATGGCGGCGGGATTTTTTGTGCTGACGCTTGCGCAGGAAATTTATGAAAACAAAAAATTCAATTCAAGAATATTCGCGGAGTTTATTACAGCTTCGGCAGGTTATTTAACCGTTATTCTTTCGCCGGGCACGTATTCACGTGTTTCCGATCAGGGCGGCGCTACATTAGAAACAATTATTGTGCGCTTCATTACTATGCTCCGCAAAAGATGGATTGATAACGTATGGTTAACTTTGCCGATTCTGGCTTTAAATTTCTTTATTGTTTACTGGCTGATTAAGTTTAAAGGCAAAAACAAAGCTGCTTCAAAAATCAATATTCCCCTTGCTGCGGCTGTTTCGCTGTGAACTGTCTGCAGCGACATACGAAAAGCGTTTTTTGTTTCACTTGAATTCCTTGACAGGCAAATCAGATTTCCGGCTATGCTTAATAAATGCATTTTTGTTTTGTGGGCAATTTACACTTTCCTGTTTATTTTGTCACTGTTTTATACATCGTGGCTTATTTACCGTTATAAAAGAGATTCATTGCCATTCACAGCCGTTATTCTCGGAGCAGGTTCACAGTTTATGATGATTTTATCAAAGTCAAGCCAGGACCGTACATCTGTATCCGGATACTTTATGTTTATGCTTTTCATCATATATTCGGTTAAATTTTTTGCCGATGATGTAAGGCAAAGCAGGAATAAGTCTGTAAAAAAATATTTCAGACTTGAACCGATAATTGCGGCTGTCTGCGTATGCGCCTGTATGGCTCACGCAATGATTGGCGGGTACAGACAACCCCTGACGAAGACCATGTAAGCCGGGAACAGTTTCCGCTTGTGAAAATGGACAGTGAGGGAATGAAAAAATACACAGACTTCCTTGAAACGGAAAGGCAAAAAGTATTTTCAAGCCAAAAACGGATTGAGGAATTTGACATAATGGATTTCACGTGGTTATGAAAATAAATATAAAATATATTACTCAAATCGGAGGTAGAATATGAATATTGCAATCACGGCTCATGACGCAAAGAAAGAGCTTATGACCCAGTTCTGTATAGCGTACTGCGGAATACTCAGCCGCCACAAGCTGTTTGCGACCGGCACCACGGGCAAGCTCGTAAGCGACGCCACCGGTCTTGATATAAACTGTTTTTTAAGCGGTGCTCAGGGCGGAGATCAGCAGATAGGCGCTCTTATCGCCTGCAACGAAATTGATATGCTGCTGATTTTCGGCGACCCGATAAATTCAAAAGAAGGCGAGCCTAACGCGTACAGTCTTTTAAGGCTTTGTGATGTTCACAATGTACCCGCCGCGACTAATATCGCAACAGCGGAGGCTCTTATACATTCACTTGAAAGAGGAGACCTTGACTGGCGTGATATCGTCAATCCTAAATAAATACCCTTTAGGGGAGGAATTTATATGAACACTCTCGGCAAATCACTCGTTGCTGTGGGAATCAGCATTCTGATTATCCTGACGCTTGTTTTCACAAGAGATTTCGGCGCACCGACGGGTCGCAGAGGCGACGGCTTCGGTACTCAGCGTGAATCTGTTGAAGAGGGAATGGGCGCGTCTTATAATGTGGATACGGAAATAGGAATTGTTGATTTTGATGACGGTGAAATTTATCTTTGCAAAACAAAAGATCAGAAGATAGCGGTATGCTATCTCTTTAAGAACCGCCAGCAGAATAAATACTATTTTGATTCATATTACATTATTGATGACCTTTCGGCAACGAAGTGGCATGACAGCAAAAACAAGGTTAAAACAAATTTCCTTGTGACCTCGGCAGATATTGAAATAAAAACCTGCGACAACAAACCGGTGAAATGCGAAAATTATACTGTTGTTATCAATGAAGACAAAGTAAATTTAAAGCTTTATTATAACAGAGCAGATTAATAGGAGAAAGATTTATGGCACTTATTACTAAAGCCGCGAGAGGCACGCAGGATGTTCTGCCCTCTCAGAGCCACAACAACCGTTTTCTGGAAAACGCTCTGCTTGAAATAGCAGATGAATTCGGATTTAAAGAAATCAGAACCCCTGTTTTTGAGCACACTGAGCTTTTTACACGCTCCGTAGGTGACACAACAGATGTTGTTCAGAAAGAAATGTATACCTTCAACGATAAAGGCGGAAGATCAATAACACTTCGTCCCGAAGGAACAGCGGGCGCGGCAAGAGCTTTTTTAGAGCACGGACTTTATAACGAGCCGCTGCCTCAGAAAGTATGCTATCTTACCTCGTGCTACCGCTATGAAAAGCCTCAGGCCGGCAGACTGCGTGAATTTCATCAGTTCGGCGTTGAATGCTTCGGTACGGCTTCGCCGGCGGCAGACGCGGAGGTTATTTCGCTTGCCAATGAGGTGTTCGGATTTTTCGGCGTTGAGGATATCCACCTTGAAATAAACTCTATCGGCTGTCCGGAATGCAGAAAGAATTATCACGCCGCTCTTAAAGAGTATTTTGAGAGCAGAAAGGGTGAGCTTTGCGGAACCTGCCTTGAAAGGCTCGAAAAAAATCCGATGAGAATTCTCGACTGTAAAAGCCCCATCTGCTCAAAAATCGCAGAAGACGCTCCAATCGTTATTGACTATCTTTGTGACGAATGTGCCGACCATTTCAAAAAGGTTCAGGAGTATCTTGACGAAATGATGATTCCTTACTGCATAAATCCGCAGATAGTAAGAGGACTTGACTATTACACAAGAACCGTTTTCGAGTTCGTTTCTGATTCTATCGGCGCACAGGGAACAGTATGCGGCGGCGGACGTTACGACGGACTTATTGAAGAGCTCGGCGGCGGTCACGTTCCTTCACTCGGATTCGGCATGGGCATTGAAAGACTTATGCTTCTGCTCGAAAATCAGGGAATAAAGCTCCCTGAAGCCAAGAGATGTGATTTATATATCGCTCCCATAGGCGATAAAGCCAGTCTTAAAGCGGCGGCAATGATTCAGGCACTCCGCCAGAGCGGAATCGCGGCACAGTTTGACGTTGCGGGACGTTCGGTAAAGGCTCAGATGAAATACGCCAACAAGCTGGGTGCCAGATTTACCGTGGTTATCGGCGATGACGATATCGAAAAAGGCTTTGTAACCGTTAAGAATATGGACAGCGGCAACACTGTGGAAATGGCCATAGATGAATTTGACGAAGAATTTTTAGAGCTTACGCTTCAGCAGTCAGCGCAGGATTTGCAGGACGCTGTTGCTGACGGAGATAACATTGATTTGTCGTCATTTTTAGGCGGTCTTATGTAATTTTTCCCGAAAGGATATGAAATATAAAATGGATTTTATGACAGGATTAAAACGTACCGACTACTGCGGCGGTTTTCGCATGGAGGATATCGGCAGAGAGGTAGTCGTTGCGGGCTGGGTTCAGAGACAGCGCGACTTAGGCTCACTTATCTTTATTGATTTGCGTGACAGAACAGGTATTGTTCAGCTGGCTTTTGATGAAGGCACGGAAAAAGAAATTTTTGACAAGGCTTTTACCGCAAGAAGTGAATATGTTCTTATGGCAAAGGGTACTGTCAGAGAGCGTTCCTCGAAAAACAAGGAAATTCCAACAGGCGACATCGAAATTTTTGTTACTGAGCTTCGCGTTCTCGGCAAGAGCGAAACGCCTCCCTTTGAAATTATCGAAAACTGCCAGACATCGGAGCTTACAAGACTTAAATACCGCTATCTTGATTTAAGACGCCCCGATTTACAGAAAAACATTCTTCTCCGCCACAAGATAACAAAGGTTATCAGAGACTATTTTGATGAAAACGGCTTTATCGAAATCGAAACTCCCATGCTCATCAAATCAACTCCCGAGGGAGCGAGAGACTTCCTTGTTCCCTCAAGAATACATCAGGGCACATTCTACGCTCTGCCCCAGTCGCCTCAGCTTTACAAGCAGCTTTCAATGGTTGCGGGATTTGACAGATATATGCAGATTGCCCGCTGCTTCCGCGACGAGGATCTGAGAGCTGACCGCCAGCCCGAATTCACACAGATTGACGTTGAAATGTCTTTTGTTGATATGGAAGATGTTCTTGCAATCGGTGAAGGCTTTGTTAAGCGTGTATTCAAAGAAATTCTCAACATTGACATCGAAACCCCGCTTCAGAGACTTACATACACAGACGCAATGAACCGCTACGGTTCGGACAAGCCCGACACACGTTTCTCAATGGAGCTTTATGATTTAAGCGAAATCGTTAAGGACTGCGGATTCGGCGTATTTACAAGCGCGGTTGAAGGCGGCGGCAGCGTAAGAGGAATCACCGCAAAGGGCGCTGTCAAAACTCTTACACGAAAAGAAATCGATAAACTCACCGAAATGGTAAAGGGTATCGGCGCAAAGGGTCTCGCGTGGATTCGTCTTAACGAGGACGGCACGATGGCTTCATCTTTCGCGAAATTCCTTACAGAAGAAACCATGGCGGCAATTCTTGAAAAAGCAGATGCCAAAGCAGGAGACGTTGTTCTTATCATCGGCGATGTTAAAAATTCAATCGTTCTTTCCGTTCTCGGCGCGTTGAGAAACGAAGTCGCGAAGAAACTTGATATAATTCCGAAGGATAAATATAACTTCCTGTGGATAACGGAGTTCCCGTTCTTTGACTGGGACGAAGACGCGCAGCAGTTTGTAGCTATGCATCATCCGTTCACCTCGCCCATGGACGAATATCTTGACACTCTTGAAACAGATAAGGCGAATGTAAAGGCAAAGGCATATGACCTTGTCCTTAACGGCATAGAGCTTTGCAGCGGTTCAATCCGTATCACCAACCCCGACCTTCAGAAGAGAATGTTCGCGCTTCTCGGACTTTCCGATGAAGAAGCGTACGCGAAATTCGGCTTCCTGACAGACGCGTTCAAATACGGCGCACCGCCTCACGGCGGAATGGGCATCGGGCTTGACAGACTTATCATGCAGATGCTCGGCTGTGAAAGTCTCCGTGACGTTATAGCGTTCCCCAAGGATAAGAACGCCAGCGAACCTATGACAGAATGTCCCTCTGTTGTTGACGGGGTTCAGCTCGGCGAGCTTGGAATAGCTCTTACGGGTGAAAAAGAATAATATTAAATCAAATCGGTACGGCGTGCGTTTTCGCTGTACCGATTAAGTATATAGAGGGGATTTTATGACATTATTTGCTGTATTTGATGAAGTAGTCGATATAATGTCGCATGATTCTGCAACGTGCAGGGATATTAAAGGCGCAGACCCTGAGCCTTTCCGCAAGAAAATAAGCGAAAATATGAGTGACATTGACTTTGCCAATCTTGTAAATGAATACCTCTGCTCTTTCGGACTGACGGGGCATCTTGACTTTTATACCCATGAGCAGGCAGAGATGTTTTTTACTCCGTTCAGAGTCAGAAGATATGACAACAGGCTTTATGTTACATACGGCAGGAAAGGCAGCGGTGTTGAAAAGGGCGATATAATTTCTCACCTTGACGGCATATCAATTACAGAATCAGCGGAAAAGTATTTATTTATGCTTACCGAAAAAAATCCCGACCGCCAGGCAGAAGCATGGAGGTATATTCTGAAAAGATATATAAATCTGTTTACGGTGTGTCATAAATCAGACGGCAAAACAGAAACTCTCAGGTATATTCCGTTCAAAGAGGAAGACTCAGAATGGGAGGAAAATAAGTTTTATTTTAAAAAGCTGTCAATAGACACAGCTCTTATCCGTCTGCCGGATTTTATGAGTTCTAAGCCGGTTACTGATATTATTCATAAAAACAAAGAATTTCTGAAAAAATGCAGGTATCTGATTTTTGATGTAAGGGGTAATTGCGGCGGCTCAGGCGAAAATTATGAACCGCTTGTATCATATTGTTTCCCTGAAGGTACAGCAGACTATGATTTCTCCGGGATGCTTCAGGAAAAGCTGTTTACACAACGGAACTGTAAGCTCAGAGCGGAGCTTTTCAGACATCTTGCCGATGAATACACATATCCCGAAGATATAATAAAGGCGGCAATACATGAAC
>JAZLLB010000157.1:0-3373 GCA_045597925.1 Acutalibacteraceae bacterium | reverse complement strand
AAATAACCAGGCGGAACTCCGGCAACCTCGTCAGGCACGAAAGTATCTTTGTTGATTTTAAAATTGCTGACGCCGCTCCATACATCGGCACTGTCCATTGATACATAAACGGGCATGTCGCCGAGGATTTTTATTTTTTTTTCATTTGCATATTTTTTGATTTCATTCCACTGTAAAAAGAAAAGATACTGCGCGAAAATCCAGAAATTCATTTCATCTTTGTACTCTGATTTTTTTGCACGGCACAGCTCATAATTCTTCTCACTGTCTTCCCATTTCCACCACGGGATACCGTTGGTTTTTGTTTTGACAGACTTAAAAAGCGCGTAGTCCTCAACCCACGGATTATCTTTCTCAAATTTTTCAATTTCGCGTTTTTTATTCCCGAAGCAGCGGTGAAAAGCCTTCTTTAAAATATCAAGCCTTGTCTCGCGTGCGAAATCATAATCGGCCGTGTACGGTGTACCGCTGTATACGCATGAGTTAAGCTCATTTTCTGTAATGTAGCCGTCAGTAAAAAGTGTTTCGGGATCAATAAAAAGCAGATTACCCGCAAACGCGCTTTCACTTTTATAAGGGGAGTTCACCTCGTCAACAGGGTGAAAAGGCAGAACCTGCCACACAGTGAAGCCTGTTTCTTTTAAAAAGTCGATGAATTTTTTTGTTTCCCGACCGAAGCAGCCTATTCCGAAACGACTCGGCAGTGACGAAACGTGCATGAGTACGCCAGATTTTCTTTTTTTCATAATCTCACAACCCAAATATAATGTGTTTACTATTATATTCTAACCGGAAAGTACTGTCAATAAATCAGAGAAATTTATATCGTGATTGTAAAAGATTGGAAGTTAACACACCATCCGTGAAAATCACGTTTTTATCTCAGATGCAGCTATAAAATAATTATAAAAAATCAGCACAGTGAAAGCCGTGCTGATTTTGCTTTATTCGATTGTGAGAATATCCGTAAAACCCGTAATCTCAAAGACATCCATAATTTCTTCGTTTACATTATGAATTTTCATTTCGCCCTGTTTATTCATGACTTTCTGAGCGGCAAGAATAACTCTGAGTCCTGCGGAAGAAACATATTCCAGCTTTTCAAAATCAAGAATAAGCGATGCGATTCCGTCAAGTGAGCTTTTGATTTCATTTTCAAACGCCGGAGCCGTCATGGTGTCCAATCTGCCCTCGATTGATATTGTGAGAGCGTCTGCGTCCTGCTTCTTAATTATTTCCATTTATGTACCTCCTTAAAAATCAAGAGTTTCAATTTTTTCAAGCAGTTTGGAGATGTTTTCAATACAGCAGTTAACAACATGTCTGCCTTCATCAGTGTCCATTCCGCCTCGTCTTATTGTATGCCTCATAAGGCGGGTGTAGCTGATAAGCTTAACTTTTTCTTCAACCTCATTTATTCTCGCGCTGTCATCAGTGCCGAGGTAAAGCGGCAAAAACTTTTCCCAGATTTTAACCGCGGTATCATACGGCAGACCGATAAAGCTTTCCACTACCGACGGGTCGTTCTCACCGAATCCGACATATGTAATATATATATTCGCAAGCTCAAAAACAGGGTGACCCTGCGAAAGAGTATCCATATCAATAAGCAGCGTTTCACCGTTCTGCATCATTATATTGTTTGTATGATAATCGCAGTGAAGTATATTAAGCGTATCCGGAGCGACGGTAATAAGCTCCGTGAGTTTTTTTGCATCGTTTTCAGGAAGATACGGTGCATCGACCCGAACCCAGTCAAGAACGAAGGTTTTGATGTCTGCCATGTCACCTTTTTTGACCTGAGTTGAATGAATTTTCTTCAAAAGGTCTGTGTAAATAGCGACGTATTCATCAAGCTTTTCAGGATTTTCGGCAATCAGAGCGGAGTATGACTGAGCGTCAAGCAGCTCGAAAACGGAGCCGAAACTTTCACCGACCTTAACAACATCATAGGGTATCGCAGTCGGTATTCCGAGAACAAATGCTTTCCTCGCAAGCTCACGTTCCTGCTTGATTGCGGGCAGACTGTCGGCATCTTTATAAACCTTGATAATTGTATCTGCATCATAGCGGTAAACCGTACCCTTTGCGCCCTTACCGATAACAGTGCAGCCGTCAACAGAAAGTCTGCGGTACGCTTTTTCAACCGGAAGCATTTCAGTAAAGCCTGTCATATCAAAAATCTCATAAACCTCAGAAGAGACGTTGGTAATTTTAAGAGACGGCTGGTTCTTGCGGGTTCTGAGAATCATTCTCAATCCGGCACTTGATATGTATTCAATTCCCTCGGCATCAATAATTATCTGCTCAAAGCTGTTCGCGCCGATAACCGAATTAAGTTCGTTTTCTCTTTCTTCCGCATTGGAAGAATCAATCCTCCCGCTCAGGAAAACGGTAAGTACGCCGTTTTCGTTAGTAAAATTCATGCTTTTACCTCCTTGAAAAGTTCATTAATATGCTGAATAAATTCCTTATATGCATCGTACTCTTTCAGTTCGGAAAGAGCCTGCGCGATTGTTCTGTAATACCATTCCTGCTGCTTAGGGTCATTCTGATTAAAGCGGTTCCAGAACTCATCACCGTATTTATTATACTCCCTGCAGAAAGAACGGATGTTTGAAAGCTTATCACCGAGCCAGAGCTTCTTAACATCGGTATCTTTGGTGCTTTTAAGAACGCTCAGAGTTTCTTCTTTGCGCAGACGCCAGCTTTCTTTCGGCGGTCTTTCGGCTCTTTTGTCTTCCGTTTCCGTCATGACCAGCAGCGAAACACGTTTGCCGAATTTTTCTTTTATTTCTTCAAGCGTGGTATCCGCATCTTCAACGGTATCATGCAGAACGGCTGCGGCAAGCAGCTCCTGATTATCAGACATTGTGCCGACAATCGCGGCAACCTCCATCGGATGAAGAAAATACGGCGCCGCGGAAAGCTTGCGTCGTTGACCGCTGTGTTTCTGACAGGCAAAAACAACAGCTTCATCAAACAGTTCCATTATATCACCTATAAAACAATCTTACAAAGCATTATATCATATGTTTTTAATAATTTCTACTGTATATAACAAAAAATTGAGAATTTTTAATATGTAAATATTTATACGAAATACCGATTACGATGAAAATAAAGATTTTTATTGACAAAAGCATGCAAACATTATACAATAAAGATTGTTAAAAAATTAAACAAGTTTATATCAGGAGGACGGAAATGGGATACACAATAGCGCAGAAAATCATTAAAAATCATTTGCTTTCTGGCGATATGACCGTCGGCGGCGAAATCGGTCTGAGAATCGACCAGACTCTCACGCAGGACGCGACAGGTACAATGGCGTATCTTGAGTTTGAGGCTATGGGCGTTAAGAGAGTAAAAA
>JAZLLB010000156.1:0-1613 GCA_045597925.1 Acutalibacteraceae bacterium | reverse complement strand
CTCATAGGTATGCAGCTTGGTTCGATATATACACTCAGTTTTAAGAATTGAGAAAAAGTTTTCAGCCAAAGCATTATCATACGGATTTCCTCGTCTTGACATTGACGGCGTAATGCCGTATGATTGTGTCAGGTTGAAATATGCTTGGGATGTATATTGAAAGCCTTGGTCACTGTGGAGCTGCAACTCTGCAGTGACATTTTCTTTTTTCTTAGCTTCTTTGATTGTATTTAACACAAGATGTATATTTTGTTCTGCGGAGGTTTTGTAGGAAACAATACTGTTGTCATATAAATCTCTGATGATAGATAAATACAGAAATCCTTGTCCGGTTCTGATATATGATATGTCAGTAACCCATTTTTGATTAGGTCTGTCAGCATGAAAGTCACGATTAAGAAGATTATCATATCTATGCACGTATTCGCCGTATTTCTGATAGCGTTTTCTTCTCGCAACAGATAACAGATTATACTTCTGCATCACACGCAGTATTGTTTTGGGGTTGCGATGAATTCCTTGTTTTTCAAGCCATATATGTACCCGACGGTAACCGTATGTTTGCTTTGTTGCAAGCTGACATTCTTTTATCTTTTCAGCTAACGGCAAATCTTTTGCAGGAATATCCATTCTTTTTACAAAATCATAGTAACCACTTCTTGAAACATTGAAGAAACGGCACATTTCACTTATCGAATATTTATCTTTATGCCTGTAAATTACTCTGTATTTTACTGAAGCTCTCACTTCCTTTCTGTAAGCGAGAGAAAATCCCGCATTAATTCATTTTCCATTTCAAGAGCTTTTATTTTCGAATCTTTGCGTGCAATTATATATTTAAGTTCATTTATTTTGGTTGTTTCAATATCATACTTATCTGTTTTTGGTGGTCTGCCTTTCTTATGTATTATTTTGCCTTCTTTAATTTTTCTTTGATTCCTGTTATACCGTTTGAAAAATTCATGTGTTTGCTCATAACTAAAACCGAATTTTTCTCCGATTTCTCGTACTGTTATTCCCTGCGCTTTCAGTTCAAGCAGCTCTTTCTCATATTGTTTTATGTGTCTGTAACTTCTGGACATAAAAATTCCTCCTATGGTTTTTCCATTATACCATAGGAGGGTTTTCTTTTCATTGTCCGTTTTTACTGGACTTGTTCAGGCTTTATTATTGGCATATTTTATTTCTTGGCAGTATCCTTTGAAGCGTCCTTTGTTGCTGTTGTGAACTTTGCATCAACTGCCTTGAACTGGTTTGCTGCGCCTGAACCTTTGAAAGCACCGTCAATTGACTTGGTTGTGCCGGATACAGCAATGCTGCCGTCGGCAAGTGTGCATACGCCTGGGAACTGGTCGCCGTATTTGCCGCCATAGGTTTCAACATAGGAAAGTTCGCCCGATTCATTGAGGTAGATAAGGAACGCATCCTGCTCACCGCCGATGCTGCAGCCTGTGAAGCTGTAATCAACAGACTGTGTATTACCGACAAGAACAAAGCCGCCCTTGATTTCGGTTATACCGAAAACGTGGTCATTCTTGGAACCGCCGAAGCTCTTTGCCCAGCATACGTTGCCCTTTGCATCGTAACGGATTACATAGCAGTCGGACTTGCCG
>JAZLLB010000155.1:0-11099 GCA_045597925.1 Acutalibacteraceae bacterium | reverse complement strand
TATGAAAAAGCTGTTTACAGAGGGTCTTGACGATATAGGCATCGAATACACAGACCCGCAGGGCGCGTATTTTGTGCTTGCCAATATTGAGAAGTACCTTAAAAAGGGTCAGACCGACGTTGAATTCTGCGAAGAAATGGCAAGAAAAGTCGGCGTTGCCTGCGTACCCGGAACATCGTTTTTTAAAGAGAACGTCAACAATATTGTCCGTGTTCATTTCGCGAAGAAAGACGATACACTTAAGGAAGCACTCAGCAGACTTGCTGACATAAAGGCTAAAATGGGTTAAATTTTCAAGGGGACTTTGCTCGTCAAGGTCCCTTTTTGAGGTGTATTATGGAATACTGCATTAATATAGGCTATCTTACAAGAACCGTTTCAATGCCGGAAGCGGCAAAAATACTTTCAGAACACGGTTTCACGGCGCTTGACTATACTCCGCCTGTTGAAAAAGACAACTGGAAGAGCGTCATGCGTGAAAATCTTGATATTTTTGAGTCGTTCGGGCTTAGAGTTAATCAGACGCACGCTCCGTATAACCGTTACGGAAAATGGGGGAATATTCACAAATTATGTGTTGACCGCGCGGTTGAAGCCTCAGCTGAAATGGGCGCGGAGTTCATGGTGGTTCACGGTGACGAATTTGACTTTGAAAATACGGAATATTCAAAAGAAAAGGCACTTGAGTATAATCACAATTATTTTCTGCCGTTTGTTGAAAAGGCGGAAAAGTCGGGCGTAAGCGTTGCGTTTGAAAATCTTTTTCAGGAAGCAAACCATGACGACGCGCCGAGATTCTGCTCATCGGTTGATGAGCTGTCGGCTCTGATTAATAGCTTTGACAACGGCGGTGTTTCGTGCTGTTGGGATTTCGGTCACGCAAACGTAAGCTTTAAAGAGGGTCAGCCGCAGAATATGGCTGTTGTTGCGGATTATATTAAATGCACCCACGTTCACGATAATGATTGCCGTTCTGACGAGCATCTCCCTCCGTTTTTCGGAAGAATTGACTGGAAGACGTGCATTGATGTTCTTAAAAAAGCTGATTATAAAGGTATTTTAAGCTATGAATTGGTTCACGGAAATATTCCGCCTTATGTTATGCCGGATTTTGTAAGTATGCTGAAAAAATCCGGGGAGGAACTGTGGAAATAAAATTATATAATATATAAAAGCGGCTCACTGTAATCGGTGAGCTTTTGCATTTTAATGAAACCTTCAAAAACGGATATAAAACAGACGTGGTGAAAATATATGTTTCGGTTGGGAAAATATTATGTATAAAAATCAGAAAATATCAATATTTTTTGCGCTTGCTACTGTTAAAAGAAAAAATATGTGATATAATAATAAGTTGATGATAAAGGCAGGAATACATACTGAGTACGCTTTTGCTTTTTTATGCCGAAAAATGCGGCGGATTGTTATATATTTTTCACAAAAACGTATTGACTTTATTATGCTATCGTGTTACTATACTAAAGTGACAACTGACGGTTTTCCGTCATGAAATAAAATGGGGGAACAGATAATGACAGACAGTCTTCCTTTAAAGGCAAATGAAAATATAATTTTCTCACTTCGCGCTCTTTATGATTCATACGGTTATTTGCACTATAAAATGAGCAAGTTTGAGGAATATGACTTATATTCAAAAAACAAAGATTTTCTTGTTTCGGATTCTATTATTACTTTTACAGATACCAACGGCAAGCTGATGGCTCTTAAGCCTGATGTTACGCTGTCTATTGTCAAGAATACAAAGGATTCCGAAAAGGAAATACAGAAGCTTTATTATAACGAAAATGTTTACAGAGTTTCAAAGAGTACTCATACCTTCAAAGAGATTATGCAGGTAGGTCTTGAATGTATCGGTGATATTGACGGCTATTGCATTTTTGAGGTGCTGAACCTTGCACTCAAAAGTCTTTTAAGTATTTCTGAAAACTGTGTACTTGATATTTCCAACCTTGCGCTTTTAAAGTATGTTGTTGATTATACCGGAATTCCCGACAGCGAAAAGTCTGATGTTTTCCGCTGTATAGGTGAAAAAAATCTTCATGAGCTTTCGAAGAAATGCGCGGAGCTTGGTGTTGAAGATGAAAAGCTCGCGATTCTCAAGGGGATTGTTTCACTTCACGGAACGCCTGAAACGGTATTCCCCGAGGCGGAAAAGCTGCTTTCCGGTGTTGAATGCGGCGATACTCTTTCTCAGTTTAAAAATATTGTTTCAGCTCTTGAAAATCAGAGCGCGGTAAATATTGATTTCTCAGTCGTTGATGATGTTCATTATTATAACGGCATAGTATTCAAGGGCTTTATTCAGGGAGTTCCTAACAGCGTGCTTTCCGGCGGTCAGTATGACGCTCTTCTTAAAAAAATGAAGCTGAAAAAGGGAGCTGTCGGCTTTGCGGTTTATCTTGACATGCTGGAGCTTCTTGAAAAACCGGTGCGTGAGTATGACGTAGACACTCTTCTGGTTTATGACGGAGAAACATCGTTTAATGTTATTGAAGAGCACGCAAAGTTCTTCCGCGGAGAAGGCAGTGTGCTGGCTGTCAGTAAAATCCCCGAAAATATAAGATATAAAAGGCTTATAGAGCTTCAGAAAGGCGGTGTGAATGAAATTGAAAACCATGCTTAACGTCGCCCTGCCCAAAGGCAGACTCGGTGAAAAGGTTTATGACATGTTTGAAAAGGCGGGCTATCCGTGTCCGTCAATTAAGGAAGTTAACAGAAAGCTCATTTTTGAAAATGAGGAATGCGGTGTTCGCTATTTCTGGGTTAAGCCCTCAGATGTTGCGATTTATGTTGAAAGAGGAGCGGCGGATATCGGTGTAGCCGGAAAGGATATTCTTCTTGAATACGAGCCCGATGTTTATGAGCTGCTCGATATGAAATTCGGCAAATGCAGAATGGCTGTTGCCGCCAAAAAGGATTTCAGAGATGATAACAGCAGAACACTCCGTGTGGCGACTAAATTCTCAAATATCGCAAGTCAGTATTATCTCTCAAAGGGCAGGGATATCGACATAATTCATCTTAACGGTTCAATTGAAATCGCGCCGATTCTCGGTCTTTCTGATGTCATTGTGGATATTGTGGAAACAGGCGCAACTCTTAAAGAAAATAATCTTCAGGTGTTCGATACAATCGTTCCCATAAGCGCAAGATTTATTTCAAACAAATCAAGCTATAAATTCAAGGGTAAAGCCATAGACAGGCTTGTCATTAACCTTGAAAAGCAGGTGGAGGAAAAAAATGATTAAGATTTTAAAATACGGTGAAGTGTCAAATGACGAGATTTTCGCGAGAGCCGTTCCCACGGTAAATGTTGAAGATATCGTAACCGGAATTATAGAAAATGTTAAAGAAAACGGCGATAAGGCTATTTTTGAATACTGTAAAAAGTTTGACAAAGCGGAGCTTACATCACTTCTCGTAACCGAAGATGAAATTAACGAGGCTGTAAACAGCGTTGAACCTGTTTTTCTTGAAATACTCGAGAAAGCGGCGAAGAACATCAGAAAATTTCATGAAAAACAAGTCCGTAACAGCTTTATTATAAATGACGAAGACGGAATAGTTATCGGGCAGAAGATTATCCCTGTTGACCGTGCGGGTCTTTATGTTCCGGGCGGCACGGCGGCATATCCCTCAACCGTTCTTATGGATTCGATTCCGGCTAAAATCGCGGGCTGCAAAGAGGTTGTTATGGTTACTCCTCCCAATGCCGAGGGTAAAATAAATCCTGTGATTCTCGCTGCCGCAAAGGTAGCCGGTGTTGATAAAATATTTAAAGTCGGCGGAGCGCAGGCGATAGCCGCGCTGGCTTACGGAACAGAAAGCATTCCGAGAGTTGATAAAATCGTAGGTCCCGGCAACGCTTTTGTCGCGGAAGCGAAAAAGCAGGCTTTCGGCAGAGTTTCAATTGATATGATTGCAGGACCCAGCGAGATTCTTATTGTTGCAGACGGCGAAACTAATCCGAGATACGCGGCGGCAGACCTGCTTTCACAGGCGGAGCACGATAAAATGGCATCAGCCGTTCTTGTTACAGATTCATATGACCTTGCTCAGAAAGTAAATGCCGAGCTTGAAAAGCAGATTCCTCAGCTTGAACGTGCTGAAATCGCAAGAGCTTCCATAGATAATAACGGCAAAATTATTGTTGCTGATACACTTGATAAAGCGATTGACATCGCAAATGAGATAGCTCCCGAGCATCTGGAGCTTTGTGTATCACAGCCGTTTGATTATCTTGACAAAATCCGTCACGCAGGCTCAATCTTCATGGGCAGAAACTGCCCCGAGGCTCTCGGTGATTACTTCGCAGGCCCCAATCACACGCTTCCCACAAGCGGAACGGCAAAATTCTCAAGTCCGCTTTCCGTTGACGATTTTGTTAAGAAAACCCAGTATACATATTACACCAGAGATGCTCTTTCAAGGGTTGCCCGAGATGTTGAATATTTCGCAATGGCGGAGGGACTTACCGCTCACGCAAAGAGCGCGGTAATACGCATTGAGGAGGATTGAAATGAGCAGATTCTTTTCGGAAAAATATAAAAATCTTGTGCCGTATACTCCGGGTGAACAGCCTAAGGATATGCAGTACGTAAAGCTCAACACAAATGAGTCTCCGTTTCCGCCGTCACCGACAGCCCGGAAATACGCGAAAGAGGCGGCTGAGAATCTTCAGCTTTATTCAGACCCCGAGTGCCGTGATTTAGTCAGAAAAGCAGCCGGGTATTTCGGCATAGAAAAAGATGAAATCGTATTTGTAAACGGTTCTGATGACATTCTGAATTTTGCGTTCATGGCGTTCTGCGATGATAAAACCCCTGCCGCTTTCCCTGATATTTCTTACGGATTTTATCCTGTTTTTGCTGAATTTAACCACATTCCTTATCAGGAAATTCCGCTGAATGAGGATTTCACAATTAATGTTGAGGATTATATCGGCATAAACAAAACAATCTTTATCGCGAATCCCAACGCACCCACAGGCATTGCGCTTCCGCTTTCAGATGTTGAAAGAATTGTAAAGAGCAATCCGGACAATGTTGTGATTGTTGATGAAGCTTATGTTGACTTCGGAGCTGAAAGCGCGCTTTCACTTATACATAAATATAACAATCTGCTTGTAACGCAGACATTTTCAAAATCACGTTCAATGGCGGGTGCGAGACTCGGTTTCGGTGTTGCCTGCAAGGCTTTGATTCAGGATTTGAACACCGTAAGATATTCCACGAACCCATACAACATAAATCGCATGACAATGGCGGCGGGCATAGGTGCGCTGGAAGATGACGAATATTTCAAAAAGAACTGTCTTGCGATTCAGCGGAACCGTGAGTGGACTGTTGAGGAGCTCCAAAAGCTCGGATTTTCAGTCCTTCCGTCAAAAGCGAATTTTGTTTTCGCGAAGCATAAATCAGTTGACGGTAAAGAGCTTTACCTCACACTTAAGGAAAAAGGCATACTTGTCCGTCATTTCGATAAAGAGAAACTTACAAATTACAACCGTATTACAATCGGAAGTGCGGAACAGATGCGGATACTCATAAATACACTCACTGAAATAACGGAGGGAAAATAATGAGAACTTCTGAAATTAAAAGAACAACAGGTGAGACGGATATTTTTGTTTCGCTGGAGCTTGACGGCAGGGGAGACAGCACAATTGACACAGGCTGCGGATTTCTTAACCATATGCTTACTCTTTTCGCGCGTCACGGCAGATTCAATCTGACCGTTACCTGCAAGGGTGACACTGACGTTGATTATCACCACACCGTTGAGGATATCGGAATAACTCTGGGTAAGGCGTTCAATGAGGCACTCGGTGATAAAAAAGGCATTAAACGCTACGGCAATATAATTCTTCCCATGGATGAAAGCCTTATTCTTTCCGCTGTTGACATTTCAGGCAGAGATTATCTCTTCTGCACCCTTGAAATTCCCACGGAAAAGGTCGGCGATTTTGACACGGAGCTTTGCGAGGAATTCTGGCTCGGATTTGTACGCAATGCGGATATAACGCTTCATATCCGTCAGCTTGCGGGAACAAATTCACATCACATCATCGAGGGTACGTTCAAATCGGTCGCGAGAAGCCTTAAAAAAGCTGTTAAGATAGACGCTGATTTTGCCGATGAGATTCCGTCAACAAAGGGAGTTTTATAATGATAGCCATAATTGATTACGGCGTCGGCAACCTTTTTTCGCTGAAGAGCTCTTTCGCGGCTATCGGCGCTGAGGTTACCGTTACAAATAAAAAAGAAGATATAGAAAATGCGGACAGCATTATTCTTCCCGGTGTGGGAGCGTTTGAGGACGCGGCGAAGAAGCTCATGGAAACAGGGCTTGTTGACGTTATCAGGGAGCAGGTCAGTAATGGTAAGCCGCTTATGGGAATCTGCCTCGGTATGCAGATGCTTTTTGAAAAAAGCTATGAATATGGAGAGCATGACGGTCTCGGGCTTATAAAGGGCAGTGTCAGACCGATTGCCGACGTTATACCCGCTGATTACAAAATTCCGCATATCGGCTGGAACGCACTTGATTTCAAAAAAGAAAGTCCGCTCTTCAAATACATAAAAAACGGTGATTACGTTTATTTTGTTCACTCATTCTATGCCGCTGACTGTGACGAAGCGGTTACGGCAACTGGCGAATACGGTGCGGACCTTACCGCCTGCGTTGAAAATAAAAACGTGTTCGGCTGTCAGTTTCACCCCGAAAAGAGCGGCAATGTGGGACTTAACATTTTAAGAGCGTTTGCCGAAATGAAGGAGGGGACAGTATGCTGATTTATCCCGCGATAGATTTATACGAAGGCAAAGCTGTCAGACTTTTTAAAGGTGACTATAATCAGATGACGGTTTACAGTGAAAATCCTCCCGAAATAGCGGTTGATTTCAAAAACTGCGGTGCGACTCATATGCACATTGTGGATTTGCAGGGTGCCAAAAGCGGTACAACTCCCAATTTTGATACAGTCTGCGCCATAAAAAATGCGGGCGGACTTTTCTGCGAGGTAGGCGGCGGAATCCGCAGTATGGAGATAATAGAAAAATACGTTTCGGCGGGAATAGACCGTGTTATTCTCGGTACAGCCGCTGTTACGGAGGAGGGCTTTGTTGAAAAAGCCGTTAAGCGGTACGGTGACAAAATCGCTGTCGGCATTGATATAAAAGACGGATTTGTTGCAATTAAGGGCTGGACGGAAAAATCCGACATGACAGCTATGGCTTTTGCCGAAAAAATGCAGAACATCGGCGTAAGAACGCTCATATGCACAGATATTTCCAAAGACGGCGCGATGCAGGGTACCAACCACGATTTATATAATGAGCTTATGGAACGCTTCAATATGCAGATTATCGCCTCAGGCGGTGTTTCGGGCATAGAAGATGTGAAAAAACTTGCAGAAAAGAACACATACGGCGCGATAATAGGCAAGGCTTATTATACAGGCGCAATTGATTTGAAGAAAGCAATCGAGGTGGCGAAATGATTACCAAAAGAATTATTCCCTGCCTCGATGTCAGAGACGGCAGAGTTGTTAAAGGCGTTAATTTTGACGGCCTGCGTGATGTTTCATCACCTGTTGCTCTTGCTCAGTATTACAGTGACAACGGAGCTGATGAGCTTGTTTTTTATGATATCACCGCTTCCTCAGACGGCAGGAAGCTGTTTACCGATATTCTCTGCGAAACAGCGGGCAAGGTGTTCATACCTCTCACTGTCGGCGGCGGCATAAATACAGTCGCGGATTTTGACCGTGTATTAAAATGCGGAGCAGATAAAGTCAGTGTTAATTCGGGAGCTATCAGAAATCCCGACCTCGTTTATGAGGCGGCGAAGCTTTACGGCGATCAGTGCGTTGTGCTTTCTGTTGATGTCAAGCGTGTTGACGGAGTATTCAGAGTGTTTGCCAAGGGCGGCAGAGAGAATACGGGTCTTGAAGCTATTGAATGGATTAAACGCTGCGTCGGCAACGGGGCAGGTGAGCTTGTTGTAAATTCCATTGACACAGACGGCGTTAAGGGCGGCTTTGACCTTGAAATGCTTGACGAAGTATGCAACGCCGTGTCTGTTCCGGTTATCGCTTCGGGCGGAGCGGGGAACGCACAGGATTTTATCACTCTTTTCAAAACACTTCCCAAGGTTGACGCGGGTCTTGCGGCGTCAATATTCCATTTCGGCGAGGTTAAGATTTCCGATTTAAAAAACTTTATGGCGGAATCGGGAATTCCGGCAAGACGGTAAGGAGAAAAAATTATGATAAACATTGATGAACTTAAATTTGACGAAAAAGGGCTTATCCCTGCGATTGTTGTTGATGCAATCACCAAGCAGGTTCTGACCCTTGCATATATGAACAGAGAAAGTCTTGAAATTTCGCTTGAAAAAGAGCTTACCTGTTTCTGGAGCCGTTCACGTCAGGAGCTGTGGCTCAAGGGTGAAACAAGCGGCAACTATCAGCATATTGTTTCAATAACAGCCGACTGCGATAAGGACGCTCTTGTTGTTATGGTTGAGCCGGATGGTCCGGCGTGCCACCTCGGCACAAAATCATGCTTTGAAAATCCTGTTTTTCAGAGTGACGAACGCCATGAATTCTCATACGAGGGCTTAATGAGTCTTATTGAGGGCAGAAAGACCGAGAAAAAAGAAGGTTCTTACACAACATATCTTTTTGAAAAGGGTCTTGACAAAATTCTTAAAAAAGTAGGCGAGGAATGTACAGAGGTTATCATCGCCGCCAAAGCTGAGGATAAAAAAGAGACGGTGTATGAAATCGCGGATCTTGCGTATCACACCATGGTGCTGATGATTGAAGCGGGTATCAGCCTTGAGGACATTCACAGGGAGCTTGCGTCACGCCATGTTATTGACCATAAGGTTAAGCAGGAAAAGATGACCTGATTACCTTAAGTATAAAAAGATTTTCATTAGCGGAATATTCTGTATAATATTACTTGAATTATTCCGGATATAATGATATAATCACATCTGAGCAGTAATTCTGCATTCTAAAATTGAAAGGAAATGGTTAAAATGGCAGAAAACAGATTTATCGGCGACTATCCAGTAATCGGAATCCGTCCCATTATAGATGCAAGACGCGGTCCTCTCGGTGTAAGACAGTCACTTGAGGATCAGACAATGGGTATGGCTAAAGCCGCCGCGAAGCTTTTCACCGAAAACCTTAAATATTCAAACGGAGAGCCTGTAAAGGTTGTTATTTCAGACACATCTATCGGTCGTGTTGCTGAAGCTGCGGCGTGCGCGGCTCAGTTCAAAAAAGAGGGTGTTGACATTACTCTTTCCGTAACTCCCTGCTGGTGCTACGGCTCAGAAACGATGGATATGGACCCCAACACTATCAAGGGCGTATGGGGCTTCAATGCAACAGAGAGACCCGGTGCAGTTTACCTTGCATCAGTTCTTGCGGCTCATGCGCAGAAGGGTCTTCCCGCGTTCGGCATCTACGGCAAAGAGGTTCAGGAGGCCAACGATACTTCAATTCCCTGCGATGTTAAAGAAAAGCTCTTAAGATTCGCGAAAGCGGCTGTTGCGGTTGCTACAATGAGAGGCAAATCATATCTCCAGATTGGTTCAATCTGCATGGGTATCGCGGGTTCATCGATCATTCCCGAATTTATTGAGGAATATCTCGGCATGAGAGTTGAGTCTGTTGACGAGGTTGAAATTCTCAGAAGAATGGAAGAAGGCATCTATGACGAGGCCGAGTTCCAGAAGGCATATAAATGGACTAAGGAGCATTGCCCCGAAGGCTTTGATAAGAACCCCGATTTCGTAAGAAAATCAGACGAACAGAAAGAGAAAGACTGGGAATTCACCGTTAAAATGATGGTTATAATCAAAGACCTCATGAACGGCAACAAGAATCTTCCCGAAGGCAGAGAAGAAGAAGCTGTCGGTCACAACGCTATCGCTGCCGGCTTCCAGGGTCAGCGTCAGTGGACTGACCATTGGCCGAACGCTGACTTCGCAGAGGCTCTTCTCAACACATCTTTCGACTGGAACGGCGTAAGAGAGCCGTATATTCTCGCAACTGAAAATGACGTTCTCAACGGTATTTCAATGCTTTTCCAGAAGCTCATTTCAAATCAGCCCTCAATGTTCTCTGACGTTCGTACTCACTGGAGCACAGAATCAGTTAAGAGAGTTACAGGCTATGAGCTTGAGGGAAAGGCTAAAGAAGCCGGCGGAATTATCCACCTTATCAATTCAGGTGCTTCATGCCTTGATGCATGCGGTGAGTTAAGAGACGAAGACGGCAAGCCCTGCATGAAGAAATGGTATGATGTTACTGAGGAAGACGTTGAAAAGATGCTTAAGGCCACCGAATGGTGCGCTGCGGACAACGGCTATTTCAGAGGCGGCGGATATTCTTCACGTTTTGTAACAAGAGGAGAAATGCCCGCTACAATGATAAGAATCAACTGGGTTAAAGGCCTCGGTCCCACAATCCAAATTTGTGAAGGTTATTATGTAGCTCTTCCCGATGAGGTTACAGACACACTCTGGAAGAGAACAGACTACACATGGCCCTGCACATGGTTCGCACCCAGACTTACAGGCGAGGGCGCGTTCAAATCAGCTTATGACCTGATGAATAACTGGGGCGCAAACCACGGCGCGTCTACATACGGTCATATCGGTGCTGATCTCATAACAATGTGCTCAATGCTCAGAATTCCCGTTTCTCTTCACAATGTTCCCGAAGAGAAGATTTTCCGTCCCGCATGCTGGAACGCTTTCGGTATGGATAAAGAAGGTCAGGATTACCGTGCCTGCGATAACTACGGTCCTATGTACAAATAATATTTTTTGATTTAAGCGTCTGCGGTTTTAAAATGCCGCAGGCGTTTTATTATTATCAGGTTTGGCGTTAAAGGCTAAAAAGAACCGTAAAATACTTTCTGCGTTGTAAATAGATGTGACCCATTTTTCCTAAAAAAGAAGGAACTAAATGGTATAATGTTTTCATCTGCTTTGGAACGGAGCCGTAGGCGAAGTGGAAAAGCAGATGAAAACGGCGCGGCTCACGCCGACAGCTT
>JAZLLB010000154.1:0-11232 GCA_045597925.1 Acutalibacteraceae bacterium | reverse complement strand
TCATTATTACAACAATGATAGAATTTCTATCAAACTAAAAGGAATGAGCCCGATACAATATCGAACTCATTCACTATCAACTTAATATTTTATTGTCTAAACTTTGGGGTTCACTTCAAGTTGAATCAGCCCGGTTTCCGTTTTGCTTTTTATTTATCGAATTTTCCACGCATATTCGGATCTATCCAAACTTCATTTGCGATTTTTGCCGCAGCTGTTTTAAGGAAAACCTTAATCGGCTTCGGAATGTAAAATCCGCTGAACATAGCATAGAAAGTAAGCATTTCGCCTATATTCGGAGTTGCCTTTGTTTTTATATGCGCGCCGTTCGAGTTGAATTTAAATGTAATCTCTCTGCGCTGTGTTCTGCCCATCGGGCGTATATTCAGCTTCAGCTCGTCGCCTTCCCATCTGCCTTGAACGGCCATATCAAAATCAACATCCGCAAGAGTTGCTTTTGATATTGTAAATTCTCCGTTAAAGCCTATATCAACAGTGTTCTCCGGACTGTTTTTCTCTTTCCATGTGAATTTCGGAACGTCTGATTTGAAATCGAATTTGCAGTATTCCATTCCGCCGGGATGCTTGCTCCAGTTAAAGAACGTAACCGCGCCGAGAACGCTGGTGTTATCTCTGATATTCAGCTTCATCTTTCTGCCGTCAATCAGCTTTTCCATCTTTTTATTTCTGGGTGACGCCGCTCCCCGGTCGTAGCACCTGCGTGACAGCTCAGCTTTAAACGCCGCCATTTCCGCCGCTGTTCTCTCTTTGGGGGAATCAACGAATCCGCGCGGGAAAAAGTTAAAAATATCTTTTATGAATTCATATTCTCTGGGGTCGGAAGCGTTAAACATAACAAAAGCGTCATACTCAGGGAAAATGACTGATATCTGACCGAACAGTCCGTCGAATCTGACGGTTCTTGTGTCGTTATTGTTAAGCCACATCTGATAGCCGTAGCTTGTGCCGTCGTGAATAATGCACGGAACCTTTTTAATATAAGGCTTCTGGCATACGTCAAGCCATGACTTCGGAAGAACCTGCTTTCCGTTGTACATACCGTCCTGAAGATATACAAGTGTAAACTTCGCCATCTGTTCGGTTGACATCTGAATACCCCAGCCGCCGGCCTCGATGCCGTTATGGTCGCCCTCCCATCTGGGAACGCCCATTTCAAGCGGCTCATAAAGTCTGGGGGTGAGATATTCCGTAACCGTCTGACCCGAAACGATAGAAACGATTTTCGCGAGCATATAGATATTTTCGCTTATGTAGCCCCACTTTTTATCGGGGTCTGAGCTGAACTTTGTATCCATATACATATCTGTCCAGTCCATTGTTTCCTTATTGCTGAAAAGGCTGACGGTTTTTCCCGAGCGCATGGAAAGAAGCGAATGAATAGTCTGCTTATCGGCGCGTTCCTTTTCTTTGGGCGAAAGCTTCGCGTATTTTTCCGGGAAGAACGAATAAACCTTTGTGTCAAGCGAAAGAAGTCCCTCGTCAATCGCGAAGCCCACAGCTGTTGCCGTAACCGTTTTGCTGAAAGAAAACATATCATGGTATGTGTCTTTTGAATAAGGCGCCCAGTAACACTCGGCGGCAACCTTGCCGTGCCTGAAAACCATAAGGCTGTCAAAGCACCACTTATGATTTTCGATATTTTTGATGTATTCTGATATCACCTTTGAATCTACGCCTACACTCTCCGGAGTCTCTGCTCTGGGAAGCATAACCGTGCATGGAATTGCTGTTTTGCTCATTAAATTTTACCTCAATTTATTTTTATTTCTTCTCAATAACCGTCATGCCGCCCATGTAAGGTCTGAGAGCCTCGGGAATGTTTACGCTTCCGTCCGCATTGAGATTATTCTCAAGGAAAGCGATGAGCATTCTGGGAGGAGCAACAACGGTATTGTTAAGTGTGTGTGCAAGATATTTGCCGTCTTTGCCGTTTACGCGGATTTTAAGTCTTCTTGCCTGCGCGTCACCGAGATTTGAGCAGCTGCCGACTTCAAAATATTTTTTCTGGCGGGGAGACCATGCCTCAACGTCAACCGACTTAACCTTAAGGTCGGCAAGGTCGCCCGAGCAGCACTCAAGTGTTCTGACGGGAATATCAAGTGAGCGGGAAAGGTCAACGGTGTTCTGCCAGAGCTTGTCAAACCACATTTTGCTGTCTTCGGGCTTGCAGACCACTATCATTTCCTGTTTCTCAAACTGATGGATTCTGTAAACGCCGCGCTCCTCAATACCATGCGCGCCCTTTTCCTTGCGGAAGCAGGGCGAATAGCTTGTAAGAGTCTGCGGAAGTGATTCCTCGGGAAGAATTTTATCTATAAATTTGCCTATCATTGAATGTTCGCTCGTACCGATAAGATAAAGGTCTTCACCCTCGATTTTATACATCATAGCGTCCATTTCGGCAAAGCTCATAACGCCTGTGACAACATTGCTTCTTATCATGAAAGGCGGAACGCAGTATGTAAAACCTCTGTTTATCATGAAATCTCTCGCGTATGAAATAACGGCTGAGTGAAGTCTCGCTATATCGCCCATAAGATAATAAAATCCGTTGCCGGCGACATCACGTGCTGAGTCAAGGTCAATGCCGTTGAAGCTTTCCATAATTTCGGTATGGTAGGGAATCTCAAAATCGGGAACAACAGGCTCGCCGAATTTTTCAACCTCAACATTTTCGCTGTCATCTTTACCGATTGGCACTGACGGGTCAATGATGTTGGGAATGGTCATCATAATTTTTGTTATCTTTTCGCTGTATTCGGCTTCGAGAGCTTCAAGCTCCGCAAGACGCTGAGCGTTTTTTGTTACCTGTTCCTTAACGGCTTCGGCCTCTTCCTTTTTGCCCTGAGCCATGAGTGCGCCTATCTGCTTTGAGATTTTGTTTCTGCCCGCTCTGAGCGCGTCAGCCTCGCCCTTGGCGGCTCTGCTCTCTTTATCAAGCTCTATAACTTCATCAACAAGCGGCAGCTTGCTGTCCTGAAACTTATTTCTGATATTCTGTTTAACGATTTCCGGGTTTTCTCTTAAAAATTTTAAATCAAGCATAAGTGTTGCTCCTTTTATTAATTGCGCAAATTACGGAAAATCTGCATATATAAATACATATTGCCATTATATAATTATTGCTTTCGTTTGTCAACAGAAACAACTGAAGATATCTGAACGCGGTATATTAAATCTGATTTGAGAATTAACGGTTATTTCTGTTTTCTGAGCGGATTCTCGGGCTTCACGCCTCCTGTGAGGAATCCGCTTATATACATGAAATACGCGGAAATAATCGAAACGACTACGCATACGGGAATGAGCGTACCCGTGCCGAGATTGCCGTTGAAAATCAGGCAGATGACCGCAGTGAGAATCGGAACAAATGAAATCCTCCAGTGTTTAGCGAAATATCCCGCTCCGAGCGCGCCGAAAAGCGCGGGCAGAACCTGATTGAATGCCGGCGCGAAAACAGAACCCTTCGCGGTGATTTTCGGGAGTACGGGTGACAGCGCAAGCACTCCGACAGCTAAAATAACCGTTGTAACAATAGTTGAGGTTGCAACTGCGATTGTGGAAACAATCTCGTCTTCGTCCGTGCCGGGCTTAGGCTTTGAAATCTCTCTCGCGTTAAGCACGCAGGGAAGCTTGAGGTTTGTGGTGTTGCCGGTTACAAATGAAAGATAAGACGCGCCCGTACCGAGCATGGGAGCGTAAACGGCGATTTCGAGAATTGCCGCCGTCCAGAAAATAAGGGCAACGCTCAAAAAGCCGTCAAACACCTGATGAAATGTGGGGTGAGCATCATAACGGATTGTTATAAGCGTAGGCACCGCCATAAGAATGAAGAACGCTATCACGGAAAAAACTCTGCCCCAGAAATGAGTTTTTTCTGTATAAACCGAATTTTCTGATTTATTTCCGCTCATGCGACAGGCCTCCATTCATAAAGAGATATGCTTTCGGGAAGCACTTTATAAAGCAGTATCGCCATTCCCATGCCCGCGAACATACTGATAGGCATTACAAACGGCTCAAATTTTTCCCATCTGAATTTTTTGCACAGCTTCTGCAAAACAAGAAGCACGGCGATTGATGTTATCAGCACCGCAACCGACATAACTCCCGCGCCCATACCCGTGGCTTCGGCTTTGCCGTTTTTAACGATAGTCGCCGCTTTGCCGGCAAGAGCGCTGCCGATAAACGCAGCGATAAGCCCTATAAATGTGGCGGCTGAAATAATGTCTCCGAACTTGTTTTCTCCGCCCGAACCGCCGGTGATTTTCCCGACTTTGTTCTGAACGGTTTTGAGAAACAGCGGAACCAGCACAAGATAAATAATAACGCCGAGGGTCATAACCCACGCGACCGCCGCGAATACCGTGGGGTCGGTGATTTCCTGACCGAACGCGACGGCTGTTTCGCCGCCCTTGAACGCTTCCATCGCCGACTGCGCCGCTGTGGCTTCATACTGAAGATTTCCCACAACCGTCAGGCGAATCCACGGAAGCACGATGCCCAGTGAGCTTGAAAGCACAACAACCGTTGCCATAATCGCGATTGCGGGCGCGATAGTGAAAAGCGCGCTTGATGTCACAACATTCTTGAGAGTACTCGAAGACATTCCGATTTCTCTGCCGTGTTTCCATGCTCTTATCAGAAAGAAAAAAGCCTGAACCAGAACAAAAGCAATCACAACTGCGGCAAGTCCGTACATGAATCCGTTTTCTTTAAAATCAGCCATAATACTGTCTCCGTGTTAAATCACATTTTTTTGATTATCTCAATAATTATTTCAGAAAGGTCAGTATCGGCAAGATTATTCATCTGCTTATAATCCTCAGCGGCGGAGTCTTCGCTGTCATCGGAAATTTTTCTGATGCTCATAAAGGGAACACCGCAGCTTTTGCATACGCTTGCGACAGCACCGGTTTCCATATCGAAAGTGTTGATTCCGAAACGGTTGTAAAAATCCTCTTTCATCGAATCCTTTGTGATGAAAAAGTCACCTGTTCCGCATTTGAGGCGTCGTATGTTCATTTCTTCCGGAATTTTTGAGAGCAAATCCTCATCCGCGAAATAAACATATTCCTGCTCCGGCTTAACTCCCTGCTCAAAGCCGAGAGGCGAAAGGTCAAAATCACATTCGGTAAACTGAGTTCCGGCGTATACCGTGCCCCTGTTTACGCCTTTGACCCCGCCGGAAAGTCCGACGTTCATTACGCAGTCGGGATTTTCTTTCATTATAAGCATTGCCGCAGCGGCGGCGGCGTTAACTTTTCCTATACGGCACTTGACAGCCGTAATTTCTCTTTCATTGATTGAAAAGCTTATAGTTTCATAGCCGTTGATTTCACCTTTTTCATATCCGAATTCCTCGGCGCAGTTAATCATAGGCTTAAACTCGTTGTCATCCGCGATTATGATTCCTATTTTTTTGTAATCCATGTCAATTCCTCCATTCGGTATTGTTTTGATTATACATTATAAAAGCCGCTGATGTCAATAACGATTGACACATGTGATATAATAAGGTGAATTTATCGCGGAGGTGTTACGGTGTATTTTTTAAATGTTACATTTCACACAAAAGAAAACAGGCGCGAAGCGTATCTTGAAAAAATAAAAGAGCTCTGCATTGACGAAAAAGTGCGCGGGGAAAAGGGCTGCATAAAATATGACTACTATTTTTCAGATGCCGATAAAAACGAAATGCTGCTTGTTGAAATGTGGGAAACAAAAGAAGACCAGCAGATTCATATTGAGCAGGAGCATATGAAGCTGCTGAGGACTTTTAAAGACGATTACGTTGAATCCACTGAGCTAAGAGCGTTCGAGGCATAAAACGCAGCGGCTTTTGCAAAAACGCAGAAGCCGCTGTGTTCAGTTATACTTCAGTAAAATTTACACAGTACCCGTTACGGTAAGTGTTGATGTGCCGGGGTCAGTTGTCCATGCGCCGGTTACTGGATTCTGAGTGTAGTTCGCCTCGGGAACGGTGATTCTTCCGGCTGTTGTTGAAAATACGCCTGTTGTTTCGTCATAGGTGTAGTCGGCGGGGCTGAGAGCTGTGCCGTCAAGAGTTGCCGAAATATTTCTCAGTATCGGGTTAAATGTGTCTGTAACAACAACATTATCGCCGGCGTCAGCCGCTGTGCCGCCGCTGTTCTGAATAACAAAGGTGTAGGTCAGCTGACCGTTTTCAGCGACAGTTGCGGGTGAAACCGCTTTGCTGATTGAAAGCTCAGGCTCCTGAGAAGCCGTAACCGCGAAATCAGCTGTCGCGGGATTTGTGATTCCCGGTGCGGTAAGTGTCGCGGTGTTGTTGATTACGCCGCCCGCACCGAGGGGAGCGAAATTGTTCGTTCTCGCTTCAAATATTATCATGGCGTTGCTGTTCGCGGGAACATTCAGACCGGTGAATGTGAGCGTGTCACCTGTCTGAGCCGCCGCCGGGTTGCCCTGAAGAACGCCGTTTACATAATAACGGGCTGAACCGTCAACATATTCAAGCGGAGTAAGATTTGTCGTTTCGTCAAACGCGTAGGTGCCGAGATTGTCCGCGACTGTTACGCCGTCAAACGATGTGTTGCCGGAATTGACAATGCTCAGAACATAAGTTACCGTGTCGCCTGAGGTGTAGGTTGTGTCAAGCGCGGATTTGGTAACCGAAAGGACTTCAATTATTTCGCCTGAAACAATGTTTGAGTTTGTCACTGTATTATTATACGATAAGGTTGCCTGATTATAAAACGTTGCCATATTGTTTTACCTCCTTTAAATCTGAAAGGACTTTTGCCCTTCCACTGCATTATATGAGGCATGAACCCGAATGTTACAGAAAAAGCGATACGCTGTTTTCGCATAGTGCCTGCCGCCGCACTTGACATACTTCCGAAATTCCGCTATGATGAAGACATTGTGTGTAATCCGACCCGCGGCTCATTCGGCCGCTTTTGTTCTGTTTGCTGTTTTCCCCGGCAAAGCCGCGCGTGATTGCGTGAAAAATGAAAAGATATGGGTTGAAAAATCTGTATGCTGTATGATATAATAGCCATCGGCAGTGTAAAGGAGAGAAAATAATGAACGTATACGATTTTGACGAAACAATTTTTACAGGCGACACGGAAGACCGTTTTTTCAAGTTCATGTTTGCGAAAAAAGGTTTCCGTCATTATAAAATAAGCTGGCATTTTTATAATCTGCTCTGGAAAATGCACATCATCACAAAAACGAGAAGCCGTGAGGGTCAGTATATTTTTCTTAAAGATATAAAAGACCTTGACAAAACGGTAGCGGAATACTGGGACGAGATTGAGAAATACATGAAGCCGTGGTATAACGACTATAAACGCCCCGATGACGTTATCGCCAGCGGCACACCAAGATTCATTCTTGAGCCGATTGTTAAAAAGCTCGGCATCGGCGGACTTGTCGCGACTGAGATGGATACAAAAACAGGTAAAATTGACGGGGATTTCGCTATCGGTGAATTTAAGGTTGTCAATTTTAAAAACCAGTACGGGCTTGACTGTATTGACAGGTTTTATTCTGACGCTTATTCAGACCATTACCTTGCCAAGTATGCCAAAGAGGCTTATATTGTCCACGGCGAGAACGATGAGCGCACTGAGTGGAATGAGTATTTCAAGGCTCACCCCGAACTTATGAAATGATTATTCGCGGACTGTCACACGGCAGTCCGTTTTGAGTATAGGAGGTAGTTTTATGAAATTTATGCTTGCGTTTATCACGATGATTATGAGTGTTTTCGCTCCGTTTAACGCTGTTAAGCTGTCTGTGAGTGAGCAGGCGGATTTTAATCCCGTAATACGCTTCACCGTCGCGAGCGATTCCCATGTCGGCTTCGCGGGCGACAGCGGAACGCGGAGAATACAGAAGGTCATTTCTCTGGGATATGATATCGCGGAAACTGATAAGAATTACAGCGGTCTTGACGCGGTGATGTTCGCGGGTGACCTTACCGACGACGGAAGAAAAGAACAGTTTCTGAGCTTTATGTCGGCTGTGAACAGTGTGATTGATTACGATAAAACCGAGCTTCTGACCGTTATGGCGAAAAGTCATGACGGATACAGGCGTGAAAAAAAGACATTCTCTTATTTTGAGGGAATGTCGGGCAGGTCAAAGGATTTTCATGTTGTGATGAACGGATTCCATTTTATCGGGATTTCCGCGTCGGAAGTCAAAGATGAGCATTACACCGAAAATCAGCGTGAATGGATGACGGCTCAGCTTGACCTGGCGGTTAAAGACGACGCTTCAAAGCCTGTTTTCGTAATGCACCACGAGCATGTTTCCGATACGGTTTACGGAAGCCGTGAGGAGGACGGCTGGGGTATTGACTATTTCAGAGATATTTTTGAGAAATATCCGCAGATTGTTCATTTTTCGGGTCATTCTCATTATCCGGTTAACGACCCGCGCTCAATCTGGCAGGGAGAATTTACGGCGGTCGGGACAGGTTCGCTGAAATACGCCGAGCTTACAGTTGACGGCGAAAGCAGAATACACCCCGACGGATACAGAAATATGGCGCAGATGTGGGTGGTTGAGGCTGACATTAAAAATACGGTGAGACTTCGCGGCTTTGACGCTCTGACAGGCGTGAAGCTCTGTGAATATTATATAAATAATCCCGCCGACGCTTCCGCCAGACAGTATACACCCGCGCAGCAGGAAAACGCATCGGCCGCTCCTCAGTTTGAGGACTGCGCAAAGCTTACTGTTAAAAAGATTGCGGGAAAATACAAGGTGACAGTTCCCGCCGCACAGGGCGGTGAAAACAATCCCGTTTTTCTTTACAGAATTTACGTATATGATAAAGATGGAAAAGAAATAAGCTCACAACTGGTGATGAACAATTACTGGAACGCGGAAACGTATAAATCCGTAGACGTTAAGGTTAAAGCGGAAAAAGGCTTCACAATAAAGGCCGCCGCCGAGAACGCCTGCGGTAAACAGTCGCAGATGCTGGAATCTGTAATTTAATAAACGGAACAAAGACGCCGTGCGCTTTATTTCGGCGCACACGTCAGATTTTCCGGTTAGGAGTGTATTATGGAAAATAAAATTTTACGCTGCGGCGTTGTCGGATGCGGACGCGGTGCCGCCGTTGCGGCGTGCGGATTCAAAAATCCCGAATGTAAAATAGTCGCGGCGTGCGACCACAATGAAAAAATCCTCGCTCACTGCAGGGAGTATTTTGAGTCGATGGAAGAAACCGATGTAGTGTATCTGAACGATTATGACGAACTGCTTAAAATGGACATCGACGCGGTAATAGTCGCGACAGAGGCTGTTTATCATGTCCCGATAGTCAAAAAAGCGTTCGAGGCGGGAAAACACGTTTTATGTGAAATTCCGTCTGTTACAAACGTTGAAGAGGCGTATGAACTCAGAAAAATTGTTTCGGAACACCCCGATTTAATCTATATGGCAGCCGAAAACTGCTGCTACTGGGCGTTTATCGAAACATGGAAGAAAATGCGTGAAAAAGGCGAGCTCGGCGATGTCGTGTTTGCCGAGGCGGAATATCTCCACAGCATAAATCCCGAGGAGTTCGCGCCCGACAATTACCCCGAGGGGCATTGGCGCACATATATTTCCGCTATAAAATATTCCACTCACGAATTGGGACCTTTGCTCTATATTATGAACGACCGCTGTGTCAGCGTTTCCTGCATGACGTCTGATATAGTTTACAATCCGTATTTTCCTAAGAAAAATTCGACCGCTGTCGCGATTTTCAAAACCGAAAAAGGTGCGGTGATAAAACTGCTCGTCAGCTTCGGGGCGTATACAAGCTATGACCATAATTACCGTCTGTGCGGCACACGGGGTTCTATCGAAACAGACAGGCGAAAAATAGTTGACGAAGCTCACAGCTTCGCGAATCTCGCGAGTATACCGGGTACATTCTCACAGAAAATAGACATTCCCGTAGCTACGGCGTATCTTGACGAGTACGGCAACGCCAGCGCTTTCGGTCACGGCGGAGGAGATTCCCGTATGTTCGCGGACTTTGTTGACTGCGTACTCAGGAACAGAAAGCCCGCTCTTGATGTTGATTTCGCGATTAAGATGTCTCTCCCCGGAATAATAGCAAGTCAGTCGGCGGAGCGGGGCGGAGTCAATCTGGAAATACCGAACATCTGAAATTACTTTCCGCAAAAAAATTTTTTCGAAAATCCGTAAAATTGCAATTTTTTGCTTCAAAAAAACTCCTTTTTCAGCTATAAGTGAAAGGAGTTTTTAATTTGCACGAACCAAACGGATTTATAAAACTTTACCGCAGTATGCTTAAATGGGGATGGTACTCCGACCCCGCGGTCAAGGCGGTGTTTATTCATCTGCTGCTGACGGCGGCGTTCGCTCCGAAAGAATGGAAAGGCGTAACGCTTTCGGCAGGGCAGACGGTAACAAGTATAAAAAGCCTTTCGGGCGAGCTCGGGCTTTCCGTAAAACAGGTCAGAACCGCGCTTCAAAAGTTAAAGAAAACAGGAGAAATATCGACAAAAGGGGCAAACAGATTTACCATCGTAACCGTTGAAAACTGGGAACTTTTTCAATGTCCGGAGAATTTTGGGGCAAACAAAGGGCAAACAAAAGGCAAACAGGCGGCAAACAAAGGGCAACAATATAAGAAATATAAGAATGTAAAGAATAATAAGAATTCTTCTTATGAGGAACAGCACGTATCTTATGATATTGAATTATTTGAAGAAAAAGCCAGGGAGCTGCCGGTTTATACCGGTCAGCGGCAAAAGGAATAATCTTTTCCCTGCGTCTGTCAACCGGTTTTGTTTGCTTATTCAAAGATGATTTTCTTTAAATCGTCTGTGTTTTCCGCGATGAATTCCGCGTTGTGACGTCTGAATTCCTCCATACTGCCGTATCCGAAAAGAACCGCCGCGCAGGGAATATTCACGCTGTGAGCGCCGTCAATGTCAAACTTGCGGTCGCCTATCATGAGGATTTTCGCGTTTTCGGGAAGTCCGAAGCGTTTAATGCATGTGCTGATGATTTCGGTTTTGCTGCTCTCAACCTTCTTGGGGTCAGAGCCGACAACAACATCGAAGTTCTTTTTCAGATTCACTTTCTCAAGTATTATTTTCACAAAATCCTCGGGCTTGGAGCTGCCGATGCCGACCTTTACGCCCTCGCTGTAAGTCGGATCGTAGCCATGTCGTTCTGTGAGCCAAG
>JAZLLB010000153.1:0-7289 GCA_045597925.1 Acutalibacteraceae bacterium | reverse complement strand
ACTAGTTCATAATGTCTCCTGGTAAGTAAAAAGGCGGTCAATTACGTCCGCCGAATGATTACTTGTCCATATTGAAACGCATCTTGAATCTGTCAACACGTCCGCCTGTATCAACGAGCTTCTGCTTACCAGTGAAGAACGGATGGCAGCTTGAGCATATATCAACACGCATATCGCCTTTTGTTGAACGGGTTTCTATAACCGCACCGCATGCACAGCGTACACTCGCGGTATCATACTTAGGATGAATTCCTTCTTTCATCGTTTTCACCTCTTTCGGTATCATTTACGCAAAAGCTATTTTAACACAACTAAATACAAATTGCAACTGTTTTTTTATATTTTTAAGAAAATATTTTTTAATTATCAGAATCGGCAAGCGGAGGCTTAAAGCCCTCGCCGAGTATCTCTTTCGCTTCCGTAATAACAATAAAGGTTTTCGGGTCGGCGTTTTTAATAAGCCTTCTTACCCTCGCCACTTCATCGCTGCGCAGAACAATCATAAGCATATTTTTGTTTTCGCCCGTGTACCCGCCCTCAACAGGAAAAATCGAAACACCCCGGCGCGTATTCGAGGTTATCATTGACGAAACCTCATGAGCCTTTTCGGTAAAAACAAGCAGGATTTTACCGTTGCTCGCACCGTAAAGAATTCTGTCAACAACCGTTGAGCTGATAAAAATAAGAATCGCCGCGTAAAGCGCGCTTTCAACGCTTCTGAAAACCACCGCCGCCGCCGCTACAACCGCCGCGTCAAGAATCATAATAAGTCTGCCCATGGAAAAATGAGGCAGCTTTCTTTTAAGCAGGCGCATTATAATATCCGTACCGCCTGTTGTGGCGTTTCTGAGAAACACCATTGAAAGCCCGAATCCGCAGAGAATTCCGCAGAAAATACAGGCAAGAAGTCTGTCTCCGCTGTTATAAACAGGGATTATGCCTTTGCCTATCAGCGACGTCATAATATCCATAACCGCGGAAAGCAGAGACGTTACCCACAGCGTTTTAAAAGTAAACTTTCTGCCTATAAAAATCCACGCAAGAATAAAAAGCGGAACATTCAGACAGAAATTCGTTATTCCTATCGGCGTATGAATCAGATAATTTAAAATTATCGCTATACCCGTCATACCGCTCTGGGCAATGTTATTGGGTACGGCAAAGACCGTAACTCCCGCTGAATATGAAACACAGCCGAGAAACCAGAACAAATTGTCAACAAGCAAATCAAGAACTCTGCGCTTTTTATCGTTCATTCATATCAACGCCTCTGATAAGATTATAAAGCTCTTTTATTCTTTGCATATTGCCTGATAAATATAAATATCCCATAACCGCTTCAAGCCCCGTTGCCTTGTGATAGTCTCCCGTTGTGGCGTTTTTTGCTATATGAGCGGTTTTGGCGTTTCTTCCTCTTTTGAAAACAGACAGCTCTTCTTCCGACAGGTTTTGCATAATACTCTCAATCGCCTTTGCCTGAGCAGATGCCTTTACCTGCTTAACCGCTAAAGCGTGCAAATCGTTTGTGCTTCTGTTGGCGCTGCAGATAATTTCTTCCCTCACAAGCAGGTCATACACCGTATCGCCGATAAAAGCAAGTGTCAGAGGGCTTAACTGCTTCGGATCAACATTTTTTTCAGACAGAAATCTTTCCATAATTCCACCCGTCAGTTAAAGAAATCAAACTCAAGGTCATAGATTGAGACAGTGTCGCCCTCTTCTATTCCTTTTTCTCTTAAAGCGTCAATAATTCCGCTTGACTGCAGAACACGCTGAAAATACTGAAGCGACTCATAATCATCAAGGTCGGTTCTCCGCAGGATGTTCAGAAGCCACTCAGCCTCAACAAAATAAATTCCGTCTTCAACTATAATATTGAATTTTCCGCTATTGTTCTTTTCAAAGAATTCGGCGGGGATTTCTTCTTTTTCATAACGCTTTATGGGAGGAAGCTGAGCTAATTTCGCCGCTACGGCGTTTATTACTTCTTTCGTACCCTCAACTATAGGAGCGCACATTGTGAAATACTGATATCCCTTTTCACTGAAATACTTTTCAAGCCTTTCAAGCTGTTCATCAGAAGCAAGATCGACCTTGTTGCCAACAACAATCTGCTCACGCTCGGCAAGCTCGGGGTTGAACTTCACAAGTTCCTCGTTGATTTTCTCAAAGTCCTCTATGGGGTCTCTCGCCTCACTGCCGGCAGCGTCAATAATATGCACAAGAAGACGGCATCTCTCAACATGCCTTAAAAATTCGTGACCGAGACCGATTCCCTCGCTCGCTCCCTCAATGAGTCCCGGAATATCCGCCATAACAAACGAATTGCCCTCGCCGAGAGAAACAACACCCAGAACAGGAGTAAGCGTAGTGAAATGGTAGTCGGCGATTATCGGCTTCGCTTCGCTGACAACGGAAATAAACGTGGATTTACCTACATTCGGGAAACCTAAAAGTCCGACGTCGGCAAGAAGCTTTAATTCAAGTGAAACCTCCCACTCCTCACCGGGTGTGCCGTTTTTAGCGAATCTCGGTGTCTGACGTGTGGGAGTGGCGAAATGAGGATTGCCCCAGCCGCCTCTGCCGCCCTTCGCGGCGATAAACACGTCATCATCAGACATATCAGCCATGACTCTGCCGCTGGCAACTTCCCTTATAACCGTTCCTCTCGGAACAAGAATAACAAGATCCTCACCTTTTTTTCCGTTTCTTCTGCCGCCCTGCCCCGGCTGACCGCTCTGAGCCTTGTATTTGCGTTTATAACGGAAATCGGCAAGAGTTGCAAGATTATCGTCAACCTTGAATACAACATCTCCGCCTTTGCCGCCGTCGCCGCCGTCAGGTCCGCCCGATGCCACATACTTCTCTCTATGAAAGGAAACGGCGCCATTGCCGCCGTCTCCCGCTTTTATTTTAATTTTCGCTATATCAACGAACATAAAATAATTTACCTTTCAAATAAAATACAACCGCGTATTGTGAATCACAGCTGCGCTCTTGCCGCTTTAATCTTAGCGACAAATTTCTTTGCCGTTTCCGTGATAAGAGCGTAATCACCTGTTTTCGCGCCGGCTGTAAGCGAACTGCCCGCACCGACGGCAACAGCGCCCGCTTTTATCCATTCGCCTACATTATCGGCGTTAACGCCGCCCGTGGGCATCATTTTCGCGTAAGGAATAGGTCCTCTTATATCCTTGATAATCTTAGGTCCGTAAAGGTCACCCGGGAATATTTTAAGAATATCGGCACCCGCCTCCATGGCCATAACGCCCTCACGGACAGTCATTATACCCGGCATAACCGCAACTCTGTAACGGTTGCACATTTTAACTGTGTCAGGGTCAAAATAGGGGCTGACGATATACTGCGCGCCGCTGAGCATCGCGATTCTCGCTGTGGCGGCATCCATAACAGTACCCGCGCCGAGAATGATTTCCTCGGGGGTATACTTAGCCGCAAGATGCTCAATAACCTTATCGGCGTGAGGAACGGTAAACGTAAGCTCAATAGCGGCAACTCCGCCCTCAATACACGCGTCTACGATTTTTTCAGCCTTTTCCGTATTTTCCGCACGGACAACGGCAACAATACCGCAGTCCTGAATTTTCATTAATACCTGTTCTTTATCCATTATTATTCTCCTGTTATCTCTGAACTCGCGCGCCGGCACCGTTTACTATACGCTCAACCTCTGTTTTTGAAGCCATTGAAGTGTCGCCGGGCGTTGTCATGGCAAGCGCGCCGTGAGCTACACCGTAATTAACAGCTGTCTGAGCGTTGAGCGTTGTCATAAGTCCGTAAATAAGCCCTGAAGCAAAGCTGTCTCCGCCGCCTACTCTGTCATAAATTTCCAGCCCGGGCATATTCAGTCCGTTATAAATTTTCCCGTCCGCCCAGCAGATTGCGCTCCAGTCATTGACCGTAGCTGTTTTGACCGTGCGGAGCGTTGTGGCAATTACCTTGAAATTCGGGTAAAGCTTCACGGCGTTTTCAACCATCTTGTAATATCCGTCAATATTAAGCTCTTTGAGGTTTTCATCGTTGCCCTCAACCTCAAGACCGAGACAGGCTGTGAAGTCCTCTTCATTGCCGATCATAACATCTATATATTTCGCGATTTCCTTGTTTACCTGCTGCGCTCTTTCCTTGCCGCCGATATCCTTCCAGAGAGAAGGTCGGTAGTTAAGGTCGTAGGAAACAACCGTTCCGTATTTCTTGGCGCATTTTACCGCCTCTGTAACCACCTGCGCGGTAGTGTCCGAAAGAGCGGCGAAAATTCCGCCGGTATGAAGCCATCTTACACCGAGAGTACCGAAAATATAATCCCAGTCGACATCCCCTGTTTTAAGCTGTGAAGCGGCGGTATTCCCTCTGTCCGAAACACCGACAGCTCCTCTGATGCCGAAGCCTCTTTCTGTGAAATTAAGACCGTTTCTGACATTTCTGCCGATTCCGTCGTACTTAACCCATTTTATAAGAGATGTATCAACGCCGCCCTGAAGCATAAAATCCTCAACAAGCCTGCCTATTTCATTATCCGCAAGGGCGGTAATCGCCGCAGTTTTGAGTCCGTAGCAGCGTCTGAGACCTCTTGCTACGTTGTACTCTCCTCCGCCTTCCCATACTTTGAATGAGCGGGCGTTTTTGATTCTGCCGTCGCCCGGGTCAAGTCTCAGCATAATTTCACCGAGCGAAATCATATCATATGTGCAGTCTTCACGTTTTTTCAGCTGTAAATTCATAATAATCCCTCCTGAATCCGTTATACGAGTTTGTGCGGAATATTGTTGTCAATAGCGTACTTCTCAGCGGCAGAGCCTTTGGTAACATGAAGCGTTACCTTATCGGGGTTGGATTCATCCATAATAGTTACAATTTCATCACCGATTTTTTCAACGCTTGCCGGAATTGTAAGGTTATGCAAATCGTCCATATCATAAAACGCTCTCGCGCATATTTCTTTAACGGTCGACGGAATTTTGACATATGTGATGTATCCTATTTCTCTGAACGCGCCTTCGCCGATTTTTGTAACACCCTCGGGAATTATAAACTCATAAGTACCGTCAAGAATCTGGAACGCGCCTTCGGGGATTTCCGTAATCGTGTTATCAGTAAACGTAAGCTCTTCAATGCCCGCGCAGTTAGAGAAACTGTACTTGCCGATTGATTTAAGATTTTTCCCGAAATGAACGTTTCCTACAAGTGTACCCGTCATGTAGAAGCAGTAATCACCGACTGTAACAATTGATTCGGGGATTTCAATTTCATGAAGGCTGTAGCAGTAGCTGAATGAATAATCGCCGAGATTTTCCGTTCCTTCCGGAATTGCGTATGTGTGCTTTTCCCTGTCCGTAGGATAAGCGACAAGGGTTTTTTTATCTTTTGAGAAAAGAACGCCGTCTTCGGTTACGTAATTTTCACAGTTTTTAACCGTATATTTTTTAATCTTCTGGCAGTTATTAAACGCTGTTGAAGAAATTTCTTTGAGCGTTGACGGAAGATTAACTTCTTTAACGGCATCACGGTTAGCAAAAGCATACGCACCGATTTTCTCGACATTTCTGAAATCAATTTTTTCTATATAATCGAATCCTTCGTCGGAGTGATTTTCGCTGTCTCTGTAGAAGCAGTAGGCTCTGAGAGTTTTTACGTCAGCGTTAATAATAAGATCACTTATATACTTGCCGTACGGAGCCTCAACCAGTGTTTTGCCGTCATATGAATACAAAATGCCTTCTGTACTCTTGAAGCTTCTGCTTTTGCCGGAAACCTCAATTTCCTTTAACAGCTTACAGCCGCTGAATACTTTGTATCCGTATTTCTGAAGTGATGCTGAAAGCACAGCCTTGCTCAGTGTTTCGCATTTACCAAAAGCGCTGTCATCTATCTGCTCGACACTGTCCGGAAGCGTAATTTCCGCGACTGAAATGCAGTAATAAAAAGCGGATTCCCCTATTTTAGCAAGCTTTGACGGGAACTCGATTTTCGGCATCGACCTGCATTCATAGAAGCAGCTGTCGGGTATTTCGGTTACATTCTCAGGGATATTAATATTTACGAGCTTTTCGCAGCCGTCAAAAGCATGTGCTCCGAGTTCCTTGACAGAATCAGGCAGCTTAACGGTTTTGAGAATATCACTGGCACCGAAAGCATACGCGCCGATTTTCTCAACTCCGTCACGGACTGTAAAAGTATCCTCCATCTTGCCGACAGGATAATGAAGAAGACCTTTGCCGTCTTTTGAGAAGATTATTCCTTTATCGCTTTTATAAACAGAATTTCCGCCGGCGACTGTAAAAGCCTTCAGCGAACTGTTGCCGTAAAAGGCCGACGGGTCAATGTAGTCAACATTTTTCGGAATGTCAACAACCTCAATCGCCAGCATACTCTTGCCGAACGCCATTTCCCCTATGCCCTTAACCTGCTTACCGCCCAGTCTGTTGGGAATTGTAACACGAAAATCCTCACCGATATATTCTGTGATTACCGTGTAGTCTTCATAAACATCATAAATATAATCATCGTTTTGTTCGCTTTTAATAAAAGATGACTTTTCAAGCTCTTTTTCTTCGCTCACTTTTTTTGACTGACATGAAGTAAACAAGCTCAGAATCATAATCAGAACAAGACTTATCGAAACAGCTCTTTTCATATCATTACTCCTTTGAATCGGAAAAATTATACTCCTGAATACGCGTTGAATCCGCCGTCAACAGCGATGGTAGTGCCTGTAACAAAGCCCGAATACTCTTTATCACACAGGAAAAGGAGCGCGCCCGAAAGCTCCTCGGGTTCGCCGAAACGCTTCATAGGAGTGGCGGCAAGAATTTTGCCCGTTCTGGCTGTGGGAGTTCCGTCATCGTTCCACAGAAGTGTTTTATTCTGCTGAGTTGAGAAGAATCCGGGAGCGATTGCGTTGACTCTTATGCCCATATCGGCAAAATGAACAGCCATAAACTGCGTGAAGTTAGCAACCGCCGCCTTTGCCGCCGAATACGCGGGAATTTTTGTAAGAGGGCGGAACGCGTTCATTGAAGTAATCATGATAATACAGCTGTCTTCTTTTTCAGCCATATCTCTCGCGAAAATCTGTGTCGGAATGAGTGTTCCGAGAAAATTAAGATTGAAAACAAATGAAATGCCCTGAGGGTCGAGGTCAAAAAATGTTTTGATATCGTCATTCTTTTCAACAAGGTCGATTTTTTCAAGAGTTTCCTTGCTGGTTGTTCCTTTGGGGTTATTTCCGCCCGCGCCGTTGAGAAGAATATCGCAGGTGCCGAATTTCG
>JAZLLB010000152.1:0-8149 GCA_045597925.1 Acutalibacteraceae bacterium | reverse complement strand
CATATGCTCCATCCAGTCCACAGCGGTTCCTGATTTTGCTAAATCAATTTCCATTTCATTTTCCAAAACATACTCCCAGAATCCATCCGAGCAGAGTAAAAACGCATGGAATCCATCTGACAAATATTCCGTATGTATTTCCGGCTGTGCATTGTTTTTTAAACCGATTGCGCGCAGTATCCGTCCGCGGTCGGGATGATTTCTGATTTGGTCTTCATTAATTTCCCCGAGTTTTACCGCCAGCTGAGCCACACTGTGGTCTTTGGTTCTGTTTATCATCTTACCGTTATGAAAATGATAGAGTCTTGAATCGCCTACGTGAGCTGTTGCTGTTTTACCCAGTACATAAAACAACCCGACTGCTGTTGTTAATGTGTTTTCTTTTCCGTGGTTAATCTCTAACGCTTCTTCGTTAGCTTTTTCAAAATATTCAAGAATTGTCTGTTTATCGGCAGACGGATTACATAAAAAAGCATCTGAGATACATTTTACAGCGTTTTTTGAAGCGATATCTCCGTTTCCCTGACCTCCGAGACCATCTGCGACCAGTGCGCAAAAACCGTTATGGGAAGAAACCATTTCAATGGAGTCCTCGTTTATCGTTCTTCCTCCGCGAACGGAATAGCTTGCAAAATCCATATTTTTACTGCCTTTCGATTATAAATACTTCTTCACTGCCGAAAGAGACTCTGTCTCCCTGCTGCAGCTTGAAAATTCGTCCTTTGCCAAAATATGCAACACCGTTTATGTATATGCCCTGTGTACCGCTGTCGCATCGTATACCGGGAAAAGAGGGCGTGTTTCCAAACAGAAATGTTGCATGAACCGCACTGATTCCGGGCATATTTGACGGGAAAACAATGGAGCATTTGCTTGAATCACGTCCAAGCGTTATGCTTGTTTTAGATGAGAAAACCATTCCTTTGTAAATGCCGCTGACACATCTTAAACTCCATTTCGCAGCAGAAAAATTTCTTCCCGCCTGCAAACCCAGTGCGGCTGCGAACGCTTCAATATTTTGGAAACGGCACTCAGGCTTCAACTGCAGGGCGCGCGTTATTGCTTCATCAACATTTTGCGGAACATTCACTCCCATAGATGACAAAGGTCTGAGAGTATCGTTCACAATGCGGTCTACTGATTCCGGAGGCAATTTGCCGCTTAAACATACATAGAAAGTTGCCGCCAGTGCATAAATATCAGTCCATGGTCCTTGTTTAACTCCACGCCGATACTGTTCCCACGGAGCAAATCCCTTTTTAATAATCTGCGTCATCTGCTGTCCTGAATCAAAGTGTCTAGCCGCACCAAAGTCAATCAGCTTTGCCTTGCCGTTAGCGGACAGGAAAATATTATCGGGACTGATGTCACGATGAATACTTCCTGCCTTGTGAACAACCGACAATGCCTTGATAATATCCTGAGCAACAGGAACAAGTCTGTTCCAAGTCAGGCGGTTTCCCTCTGCCTTGAGCATGCTTTGCAAAGTCTGTCCGTTTAAAAATTCCATAGCATAATATCCGGTGTTGTTCTCAGTAAAAATATGAAAAACATCAACAATTTCCGGCGTATCTCTGAATGTATAAATCAACTGTGCTTCCTGAATAAATCTGTCTCTGTTTTTATTAAAAGAGGCAGGATTGTTTTTTACAAGAACATTTGTCGTTCCGGGCTTTCTCTGCACCATAAAGCAGGGGAAAAGTTCTTTTAATACAACTCGCCTTTTTTCAGCAAGGTCATAAGAAATGTATGTGATACCGAAACCGCCCTCACCCAAAACTCTGCCGATAAGATATCTGCCGTGAATAATTGTTCCCAGGGGCAAAGCGTAAGACGGAGACTGCGACACAATGGGAACATTACCGCATGATGTGCATATATGGTTTTCACCGATTTCTCCGTTAACGCATCGTAAACAGAGGCGATTCACATCCATATTATTCCCTTCTTTCCAATGGATTTACGGTATCTCTAAAACAACTGCCGTAAAGTTGTCCTGATAAGGATTGCCTGCTGAAAGAACTTCTTTTTCAATAGCAAATCCGATTTTATCGGTGGGTAATTGCAAAAGAGCTTCAATTTTTGCGTCAGACAGAGTATTGAAAATACCGTCAGTCATCAAAATAATCTTATCCCCCGATATCAGAGGCATCGGTCTTACTGATTTATCGACATACTTTAAAGAACCCATACCGATATAGCTGGTTAATTTATCTTTTTCGGGATTGTTTGCCGCTTCCTGAGGCGTAATCAGTTTTTGTCTGACCTGTTCTTCCAATTCAACAGCATAAATGTGTTTCTGATTCAGGTCGGTAATCTTGCCGTTCCTGTATAATGCGATACGGCTATCGCCTACCGAAACCCATGAAAGCGTTTTGTTCCGCACAATAACGGAAATCAAAGTGGAGCCGCTTTTTTTCAACGCATTTTCGCTTATCAATTTATTGTTAATGCTCTCAACTGTTTCGTCTAAAATACGCGTTAACTCGTTTTCCGCTGATTGACTTGCGCTCATAACGGAAAACTTCTGCAAAAACTGTAAAACAATATTGCTGCTGACCTCGTCTCCGCCTTTAAGACCGCCCATTCCGTCTGCGACTACTGCCAAAATGCCTTTTCTGCCGCACAGTTCCTTATTAGTTATATCGGAAACACCGAAAGAATCCTGCTGCCCTTTCCTTTTTCCGATATTGTGAACACGGGCAATCTGAAAAGCGGGTTCATCCTTTTTCACTTCAAGAGGAGGTTCAACGGTTTTCACCGTACTGACATCATCATTCATAATGTTGTCTGATTTTGTTTCATCATCAGCCGCGTTTTGATATGTCAGCTTTTTGTTATGTTTGCGTAATCTGCATACAATACAAGTCAGAATTGCGACAACGGCAAGAAGAAATAATACAGTCCATTGGCTGTGCATTACTTTTTGAGCTATTTCGGCCGCTCTGACGGGCTGCTGCACAACCCCAGTTGTTGTTTCGGCTGAGGAAGCAGTCTTATCAGCCTTAGTTGTCGCAGTCCGGGAAGTTGTTGATTCTGCCTGCGTTGTTGGGGCAACATTAATAATTGTATGCTCAGTACCGGTCAAAGCACCGGTGGATTGCTCGTTCATTTATTATCACTCCCAACTGAATGCTTCACTGCAAAGGGGAATAAACATCATTTCACTTGCGCCGAGTTTAATTACGTCGTTAATGTGCAGCTCCTGCACACCGACAACAAAGTTGCCGTTGAGATAAATCATATTGCCGTCTCCGAAAACGAAAAACTTTCTTGCCTGAGGCTCATAAGCGACGATTGCGTGAGAGTCTCTTGTAACCTGCTCGTCTTTGGTAAGCGCGATAGCCATTTCGGGTGCTCTGCCTACCTTGTTATAGCCTGTAATCAGTCTGAAGTCCTGCCCTTTATGCGGACCGCTGATGCATACAATCCAGCCTACAGTGGGTGTAAATCCGAGCACTGCTTCGTCATGAGGCATAGTCGCGCCGTAGTCTTCTGATGATGCGGGCATTGAAGCACTGCTTAAAGGCAGTGTTTTACCTAAATCCTGATATCCGTTGCCGCTTGCACCGCTTGTAATGGGTTCCGTGGGCGGTATGGGAGAAAAATCAGCTGTATGCAGCGGCATTGTTCCGCCGATAGGCATTGTTTCACCGGCATCACCGTTATTTGAACTGTTGCAGAAAGGACATGTTGCGTACTTCTCCGAATCGTAATAGTGATTGTTGGGACATACTTTTGCTTCCATTTTAATAATCTCCTTTTTAAAAATTTTAATATTTAGTGTATTACAACTTTAAATGTGTTTTTGGAAGAAGCCAGCCAGAAGGTATCTCCGTTATTGAGAACAACGTCAAGCTCGGGCTGAATTTTCTTTCCGTCTGAAGTGAATGTGCCGTGAGAAGAATTTTTATCAACGAGAACAGCATTATGACCTTTAAAGGAAACACTGCAATGCACACGGCTGATTCCTTTTTCGTTTTCAGGGAAACAAACGGCAAGATTCTGGTTTCTGCCTATCATAACTGTTCTTCCCGATTCAACCGAATATGTCTGTCCTGATAAAACGCCGGACTCACATTTGATATATAATTTCTTTGCAGATGCACGTCCGCTGCCTGATATACCGTTAGATGAATCAGAAAAATCAGAAGCTTTTACCTGTCTTTCGTAGACATTTCCATTATTTGAGTGACTTCCGTTGTATTCAACAACCTGTCTTACGCATTTTCTCATCAAATAGAGAATAATAGCTCCTTGAATAATAACAAAAATTACAGTTGTTATGTAGTGAATCGTTGAACTGTTAATGAAACCAGAGCTTAAAAGATTTGAAATATATGCAGACTTTTTTCTCATTGCTGTTAAAAAATCATCTTGGTAATTCCAACAAAAATGCAGGAATACTGATGCCAAAAAGCAAATGAGGAAATCTTTGTCGGCGAAGTGCTTTGAATTTAATTTCTGTCTGCCTTTTGCCAAAGCCAAAGCACATCCGTAAGGAGCGGCATAAGCAACGTGGCCGCATATAGCACACGCTCCTCTGCGAGTAAGAATATCTTTTGCCCAATTAAACGCATCAAAATAAACATTAAAGCCGGGATTAGTACTCTCCTTTGCGTATTCTTTGAGAAGCTTGTTATATATTTCCGGATTAAAATAATCGCTGAAAGCGCTCAGAGCATATCCGTTTGTTTCAAATACAGCGAAACCTGCACCTACAGCAGCACCGATTAATAAACCGTTTAAGCCCCAGCAGCGTTCAGATTTTCTCAACAAAAACGCAATAATAATAAGTTTTGTGACTTCTTCTGACAACGCTGCGGTAAAGGTATTTAACGGTGAATCTTTATCTATTAAGCCGGTTCCGATAACTGCATTTACAACAGAACAACCGATTGAGCAGAAAATACCGCCGAATATAATAAACTTAATAACATCATATATCGGAATGTTTCTTGGAATGTTCATTTCCCAGAAAAAAACAACAACAGAAAACGGAACAACGAGGCATGGAATAATAAAGCTTGCTCCTTCCGTAATTGAATCATCACAACCGAATGAAATCAAAAGGTTAAGAATTACCCATGCGATAATACCGTACAACAACACGCGTGAAAATACCCATGGCTTTTGCCAGTTATCAATCAGGCTGCCTGATTGTCTGTCTAAATCAAGACCGCTTGAAAATACGTAATCCAAATCCTTTTTGCTGTGCTTATTAAACACATTGCTGAACACATCTTTAAAATTAAACTTTTTTGTGTCGCTTACAGCCTTTGCAAAATATGTTTTGTTTTCGTTCATTATTTTTTACCTCCCGTCAATTACAAACAATGAAACTGTTTCTTTCATCTGCCAGCCAGAATTTATCTCCGAGCTTAAGTGAAACAGGCACATTGATTTCGAGTTTTCTTCCGTTCAGATACGTTCCGTATGAAGAGCCGAGGTCAACAAGCTCCGCACCGTTTTCCGTCAAACTGATTTTACAGTGCAGACCGCTGATTCCCTTTTCATCTCTCGGATAGCAAATGTTGCATTTTTCTTCGATTCTTCCGATGATAAGAGTACCCTTCATCTCAAATTTGCGTCCGTCAAATTTTCCGCCGGCTCCGGCAATGCAGATACGGTTTAAACCGCTGCCGCCCGTCATACCGTCTGCTTCATTTGTATTCAGCGGAACGCCGCTGTTTGAACCTTTTTTCTTTGTAAGGAGTAAAACCACCAAAGCGATTACAGCACCGCCCATGAGGATACCGGCAACTGTTGTAACCGGTGAACCTGTAGCAGAACCCGATGCGGAACCTGAACTTGATGCAGAACCCGAACCTGATGCAGAACCCGAACCCGATGCAGAACCCGAGCCTGATGCAGAACCCGATGCGGAACTTGAATCAGAAGAATCACTGTTTAACAATGACATAAAATAGTCGCTTGTTGCACAAACATCGCCCTCTTGGCTTTTAAAATACATACCGATATAATTACCGCTTTCGTCAAAAACAACAGCGCCTGAATCAAGTCCGCTGTACTCTTTGTCAAATTTAGAAACACCGTTTCCGCATTCCGCTATGTAAGCCGTAAGCGTAGTCTTGCTTTGCACCTTTGTATCATAAGATATAACGGTAACAGGACCTGTATATGAAGCTGTTCCGCCTTCATACGGGGCACCCGAAATATCCTGCGATTGCGTACAAAACAAATCAACTGTTGAACTGGAATCCGTACTCACATACTGCATTTCAATTTCTGCTGTTCCGTTTGTAAAAACAAACATTTGTTGCTTGGATAAATTCGAGTGCAACGCTGCGAATACTTTTGTTGCACCGCTGTCCATCAGCACTCCGAACATTGAATCGGCAACTTCACCGCTTTCATCAACTATGCGCAGACATCCGATTCCCGATGTTTCCGCCTGTGCCGAAACGTTTACCGTCAGCATCACTGCCAGTAAAACAAAGACACAGAAAAACATCAAAGCTCTTTTTTTCATAAAAATTACCTCCTGCTGTTTTTATTATATATGAGACAATCTCAAAATCATCCAAGTTTTTTCCAAGGACAATTATTGCCTTAAATAAGCCTTATGCATCAGCGAAGAATAAACGCATTCTTTTCATCTGCTAACCAGAATACATCTCCTTCATGCAGATAAACAGGGCTGTTGCTTTCAATTCTGCCGCTCATAACAAATGTTCCGTATGTAGACCCTAAATCTGTAAGGGTGTAAGTTTTCCCGTCATACTCAAGTATACAATGAACACTGCTGATTCCTTTTTCATCCAAAGGATAGCATATATTGCATTTTTGCGGATGACGTCCGAAACAGGCAGCTCCTTCAACCTCAATAGCCTTGTTATAAAAATAACCGCCTTTTCCGAACATACGGACTTTTGCCAACTGCGGAGTCGAAGTTTCATTTATATCTTCCGTATTATTTTCATTGAATTCTTCATCAATCCCTTCGGTAGGCTCGTACTGAATGTCAGGTTCCGCAGGTTCGGTCGGTTCACAATTTGCCTCGCTGGACGGTGATAAATCAATCGTAGCACCGTTTTCATATCCTCCGTACAAAGAATCCTGCGTAGGCGAAGAATATTCAGTCGGAACCAGTACAGTTTCGTCTCCGTCCTTCTTTTTATTCTTCAGAAAGAAGAACGCAGCAACGGCAATGCCTGCAGCGGCAACTGCCAGAATAACTATTATTGTCTGCCTGTTGCTCTTTTTTTCAATTTCATTCTGCTTGGTTTCTTCGCTTTTCTGCTCGGAGCTAGTTTCTTCCCGGCGTTCTTCCTGTGTTTGCGATTTCGGTTCGTCTTCTTGTGCTTTTGACTGAACCGCACTGTTATAGCATGATTTCAAACAGGGGAATCCTTCTGCAAAAGCATCTCCTGAGATTGCGTATCCTATAGAACCGTCTTCACTGTCGACATCAGTTAATACTCCCAGAAAAAGCCCATTCGTATCCAAAATAAAATCACCGATATTGATGTTTCCCGGTATACCCTCCAGTACAAGCATTCCCTCTTCGAGAGATCCCGTAACTTCTACATCATAGTATTCTATATTACCCTGAAATGCAAGTCTTTGGTCTATACCGCTTTCCCGGTCATTGACAGCGCTTTTTACATCACAACTCAGCAGGTACGCACTGCCCGTGTAATCTGAGGAGTTGTCATGAATTTGAACTCCGGATAAATTTTCACTATTCTTTGTCTTAAATACTCCGCATCCTTCATCAATGCTGTCCTGCAATTCCATTTTAATTGTACTTTCATCACGGGAAAAATAACCGAAAGCGTACTCCGTACCATGCAACATTTCATCATAGCAGCAAATAACATATCCGTTTTCACGGTCTGTCAGCATCAGTCCGAGCGCGGATTGAGTGTACTCACCGTCATCTATTTGCCCAAGAAGTCCGTATGCATCGTAAAAATTGGCGGCTGAAGCTGTTGATGAGAATAAAGCAAATAATACGATGACAACCAACATAACACTGAATAATTTTTTCATTTTTACCATCCTTTTGAAGTGTATTTTTAATATAGTTACTGCTTATAATTTTTTATTTTTTCACAGTCTTCTTTGTATGAGCGAATCAGATTATCAAGAAGAATTATCAAGGTAACATCCAAAAAGAAAAATA
>JAZLLB010000151.1:0-16867 GCA_045597925.1 Acutalibacteraceae bacterium | reverse complement strand
TTTTTTCGTTCGAGGAAAGAGAGATTCCGCCGGACTCCGTTTTCTTTACGGTTATTCTGACAAAAAGGCTTATTGACTGCATAATCATAAACAAGCTGTGATAGCCGTTGTCAAGCTTTGAAAGAATATCAAGCATAAGGTTTATTTTCGCAGCGGCTTTATATGTTACTTCCATCTGAAATCTCCTTTTCTTTTTGGTTTTCCAGCAGCTTTTTCATCTGTATAATAAATTTTTCATCCTGCTCTTTTGTCCGCTTTGAAGGGCCTTTGAGTCTGCCGCCCGCCATTCTCACTTTTTTTGAAACATAGCGTGTAAACAACATCTCGTCAATGTTTTTGTCATTATAAACAAGTCCGTTCTGATTAATCGGTATCGCCCCTCTCGCAAGACACATCGCCGCGAGGCCGTAATCCTGCGTGACGGCGATATCGCCTTTTGAAAGCATATTCACAAGCCGGAAGTCTGCGCTGTCAGCCCCTTTTTCAACCACAACAGTTGAAACACCGTCTTTATTAAAAACATGAGCCGTATCACAGATTATTATACATTCAACATTATATCGTTTTGAAAGGCCGACGGTAATATCCACCACCGGGCAGCCGTCGGCATCAATGAGGATTTTCATTATCAGTGTCTGAAGCAGTTGTTATACTGCTTTACCCACGCGCATACTGCTTTTCTGTTATAAACCTTGGGCATGGCGGCGGTAACAGCGGCAACCGCGCCGATTTCTTTAACAGTCCTGAGAACTTTTTTGAGAACAACCGGATTATTTTTAAGTCCGACCAGTTTTTTCTTAAGACTGTCTTTGGTAACGCCTCCGAGGATATCAGCAATATTGGTGGTGTCCGCGCCGATTGTCATGTCATCAGCGTTCAGTATTCCGCTGTCGAATATGTAGTCAAGCTCTGAGCCTTCGAGACGGGTAAGAAGAAGCTTCGCGCAGCCGAGAACGGCAAATCCGTTGCCGAGAGCTTTATAGAATTTTCTCTGATACTTCCACAGTACCTCTGCTGAGAAAGAATCTGTTTCATCGCTTATGATTGTGTCGGCAAGCATTCTCGCCGCCTTAAAGCAGTTCGCCATGCCCGAACCTATAACGGGAACGGTCATATACGCGCTGTCGCCTATCGCGGCGTATCCGTCCGCTACCATAACTCCGAGTGGCTGACGCACCGGAATATTCGCACGGCTGCCGCCTCTTTCGAGCTTATCGCCGAGATGCGGATTCTTCTCACGCATATATGCAAGATATTTTTCGACCTTTTCATCGCTCAGCGGGAAAAAGCTGCCGATAAGAGCATCGGTATATTCCTCCTCAGCCGCAACCCAGAAAATGCCGTCATTGCCCTCATGAAGAAGCATGAGCTTGAATAAATCCTCATCACATTCAGCGGTTTTATTGAAAAATCCGCGGTAAATATAAAACTGCTCATACTCCTGAATATTATTCTGAACACCGAGATGCTCGGGAAGATTTCTTCTGACAGGAGAATTGATGCCAGCCGCGTCAATAACAAGGTCGGCATAGATTATTTCTTTATCGGTCTGAATACCCGCAACTCTGTCACCGAGCATCACAGGTGAAAGAACCTCTGTCCCATATTCAAATTTAACTCCGCATGATTCCGCGTAGGAAATAATGTGATTGTAGATATCCTTTCTTTCCATCTGAATCTCAAGCTGGTCTTCGGGAACATGCTGGCGAAGACCGACCTTCATATTCGGGGAATAGAATGTCATGTCGTTTTTAAACTTATATTTATCCTCAGCGGGCATATCCATACCCGCGGCGAAAAGACCTTTTTTGTCAAAAATATCAGTCCAGTCGTAGCCCATTTCTTCTCTCGGATGTTTTTCATAAACCGTAACGTCATAACCGTTTTTGGCAAGAATCGCGCCTGCCGTTATTCCGCCGTGGCCGCCGCCTGCAACAATAATTTTTCTGCCCATACAATGCACTCCTTTTATTTTTATCCTGCTATTGCTTCAAGATATTCAAGCCATTTTATACTTATTGCTGAAATATCGTTGGTTTCAAGAATTTTTCTTCCGTTTTTTGAAACAGACTGTGAAAGTCTCGGACTGCTTACAAGCATTTCCATTGCGTCTTTCATTTTTTCCGCATTGCCCACGGGAACAAGTATTCCGTTTACTCCGTCTTCAATAAGCTCCTCGGGTCCCATTCTGCACATTGTTGAAACGCACGGAGTTCCGACCGCCATAGCCTCCATAAGCACGTTCGGCATGCCCTCATAGTCAGATGAAAGCACAAATACACTGCCGTTCGCTACATATCTCAGCGCGTTTTTATCTGTTCCCGGCAAAAGAATTTTCTCACTCAGATTATATGTATCAATTTTTTTCTGAAGCTTATCTCTTTCCTCACCTTCACCGAAAATAACCAGCTTATAGTCGCTGTGTTTCTTTTCGAAAAGCGCAAACGCGTCAATCAAATCATCAAATCTTTTTTGAGCGGAAAGTCTGCCGACACCGTAAATAATTTTTTCACGCTCCGCCGCAGGTTCGATTTCTTTGACAAGCGGATTAAAAACCGCGTTCTGAATTACAGTCCCCCTGCGCCTTACACTTTCGGCATAATACTCTGACGCCGCCTCTGTCTGAAAAATAAATCCGTCAAGCAAAACCGCGCTTATTTTTTTCAGCACCGCGTTAATCGGGTCGGATTTGTATTTATACGGATTATTTCTCTCTGTTCCGACCGCCTTGGTTTTTGTGAAAGCCGCTGAAAGAAGACCGTAGAGGTTCATTGTTGTACTCATACACACAAGAACATCATAATGTCTTGATTTTATTTTTTTTCTGATTTCAAAAGCTCTTTTTATGCAGCCGATAACCCTTTTAAGCGAAGCTGATTTTGAAATATCCTCAAGCTCCATATTGAAAATCCTTACGTTTTTATGCAGCGGATAGAAGCTCTCTGATGAATCAAACGATACTATTTCAACGGTCTGCCCTTTTTGCGACAATTCGCTCGCGATTGCCGCCGCGGCTCGTTCCGCGCCGCCCGATGTCATTCTCTGAATTAAGAATCCGATTTTCATTGCTTCATTCCCTTATCTGAAAAAATTTTTGTTTTTTCAAGAATCTTAAATAACGGAAGCCCCGCCGCGAAGCATACAACCGCTTCACTGAGTGCGACGCTTAAAGCGTTCACCGTGAAAATTCCCCATGTAAATCCCCCGCTGTTCATAACGGCGATTGAAGTTCCGACCGCCAGTGCGTTGAAAATAACCGGAAAAACCGCCGACAGCAACGGAAATCCTTTGAATCTGATATTTTTTGTCAGCCCTGAAAGAATCGCGGATATAAGCGTAGCCGCGGTACCGAGAACAATATCAATCACGCCGAACGGGCTTGCGAGGTTTGATATGAAACATCCGACCGCCAGTGCCGGAACCGCCGCCGGGGTCAGAACCGGAAGAATCGTCAATACTTCGGATATTCTTAACTGCCCTCCCGCAAACGAAAGCGGCTCAAGCAGATACGTAAGCAGCGTGTACACAGCGGCGATAACAGCTGCCTGCGTAAGATACGCCGTTGATTTGTTTTTCATTATAAAATTCCCCTTAGTTTTGATTTTCGGCGTTCAGCCGAGGTCAGGATGTTGCGAACTGACCGCTGCGCTGTACTTTTATTACTCAGACGCTTTTTCGAGCAGTTTGATATGCCCGGTTGCCTTGAAGCGGTTTTCCTCTGAAAGAGCTTCAAAGTCAGTAACCGGAAATTTGCACTGAGTACTGTATTTCGTTTTCAGTGAGAATCTTGATAAGCTTTTGCGTTCGTCAAGAGTTAATCCCCTGACTTTTTCGCTCTTATTTTTTGAACGCGGCTTTTCAATTTCCGGCATTACATTTTTGCTTATTATACCACGCTTCACAGCTTCTGTAAATATTCTTTTAAGAAGTTCAAAACTTTTATTGCAGGTTTACAATTGATATGTTACAGAAAATAAAAAAGGAGTGACGAATAGCCGAAACCTGTGTTACAGCTAAGTTACTACACCAAAAGCAACAAGGAGGCTATTGATTTGCGTTAAATTCTCCTTTTTGCTTATGATAGTCCGGAACACCTTTATTATATCAGATTGGAGAATTTTTTGGGTATAACCGCTGTCGCGCACACGCATAGCGGGTGGTTCTTTGTTTCGCACATCGTACTCAACCGCCTGAAGGCAATAAAATAAGCAACCGCACGTGAGCGGCTGCTGGGAATGTAATGCATTGCTATTTTTCAGAAGCTCCTTTTAATAACCCCCTTACAGGGCAGTGCAAACGGTCAGCACACAGGTTCTCCTTTGTTGAACGAGTTTTTATCTCATCACCGCAAGCAAAACGAATAACTGTCTTTTCGTACTCAGGATGAATTTCTTCCTCTATTAGTATGCCGTCTTTTTCGATATACTCACACAGAAGCTATTCAACACACCTTTTATTAAAATGCAACTGTTTTTTTATTTTATTTTGTTTTTTTCTTATCCGCTGCGTTGTGCAGATACATTTCAAAATCCTGCCTGTTTTTCTGCACCATGGTTTGTAAAATCAAGCCTGCAAAGAAAGAATAAATGGCTGCAATAAACGTAAAGCCGCATACGATAAGTGTCGGGAAATTGGGAACAAGTCCGCTTTTTATGTATGTAACAAAAACAGGAATGAAGAACAGAATACTTATCAATACAAGGACAGCACTTAAAATGCCAAAGAAATTAAGCGGTTTATAAGTTCTGTATAGACGGATAATCGTTTTCAAAACCTTAAAGCCATCTGAATATGTATTTAATTTTGAAACACTTCCCTGAGGTCTGTCACGATAATCAATAATCACGTTTTCAACAAAAAGATTTTTATCAATAGCATGTATGCTCATTTCAGTTTCAATTTCAAAACCTTTTGACAACACAGGAAAAGTCTTAACAAATTGATAACTGAAAGCACGGTAACCCGTCATAATATCCTTGATATCACTATGAAAAAGCATATTTATACTCTTTCTTACCAGAGTATTTCCGAAATTGTGGAAGAGCCTCTTGTTTTCGGAAAAATATGTGGATGACAATCTGTCCCCTACAACCATATCGACATTTCTGTTGATAACAGGTTCAATCATCTGCTTCGCAAACTCTGCAGGATATGTATCGTCACCGTCAACCATAACATAACATTCAGCATCAATATCTCTGAACATTCTGCGAATAACATTTCCCTTGCCCTGCATAAACTCATCACGAACTATTGCTCCTGCTTTTTCTGCAAGCTCTGCGGTTCGATCTGTGGAATTGTTGTTATAAACATATATAGTCGCTTCGGGCAATTCTCTTTTAAAATCGCTTACAACCTTCTCTACAGTTTTTTCTTCATTGTAACAGGGAATTAAAACAGCAATCTTATCCATAACATTTTTCCTTTCATTTGTTGTTTTCAGCAGTTAGGACATAAAACCCATTATTTCCGTGCACTTGATTATAATGAATACCGTGATATATAAAATCATTATCCTCAGGTAAATCTGCTACCCAAAAAATGCAATCAGGTTCAAATGACTTATCCTCGTATCTGTAAGTACTGTTCTCTCCGTTAACATATTTGACTTTTTCTATGCCTTTACACATTTTCCAAAGAGGATAATCATATTGTCCTCCTGTAATATAAACTCCTATATTTTTATAATTCTTCTCATTTATTACACCCATAGCTTCATTATATGCCTCAAATGTTTCGCGGTTTTCTTTAAAATATCCTTCCGGTCTTTTTCTCGCAACTGTCAATCCGGTAAAAGCATGAAAAGACAAGCCACTTACCAGTGTAACGATACATAAAAATCCGGTAACAGCTCTGAAGCATAATGATATCTTTTCATTTTTGTATATCGAGAACACTTTTCCAAACACAAAAGCAATACATGGTGCTAAAAGAGTCAAATAGGCAACTTCATATCTGGTTTCAAACATTTCCCAACGAACAGCTGTCATAAAGATAACAAAAGATACAATTGAGCATACACAAAAACCGTTAGAAACATTTTTTCGTTTTATTAAAGACACGATGCAAATAACTAAAGCAATTAAAAACAGCCAAACAATCAATGGATTGATTGCAATGTCATGTGCATATATGCTCGGATCTCCCACATGATAAGGCCGTCCGTCCTCCGATATTGTCGGATCATCAAGGTTTACGCCCAAAATTTTGGCAAAAGCTACAACAAAATAATACAAAGCACTACTAGAACCCGGAAACAATCTCGTCGGCAGCCCGTAGCAAATGTTCTTAACCAAATTTACAATCAGATATAAGGGGTTGAGTGTTCCTACAAGTTGTCTTTGACCTGCAATCGGATCTGAAATTGCATGAAATGTTATCAAATTTCTGATTGTTTCTGGTAACACTACAACCAACCCGGCAGTTCCAGCCAAAATCGGAGCACCGATAATAACAGAAACCTTATCGTGCTTTATAATCCTTACAATTAAGAGTCCTACTGCAAAAACAACCATTCCAATACAAACGGACGGCTTGGTCAGATAGCCCATACCCATACACACACCGGCAGAAACAAGCTGACAAACTAAATGTTTATCAAATCTCAATTTCTCTGCGTTGAACAGCAACAGGCATATATAGGCAAATAACACCATCCATACTGTTGCAAAATTATCCACCTGTGTAGAAAAGGCTTCCGAAAATGCAATAGGTGTGGATACATACAGCAAAACAGCCAGTTTACGCCATTTTTCTTCGATACCCATTTCTTTTGATATTGCAGACACACCTATAATGTTAAACAAATAAGAAAAAGATTGCAGTAAATTAAACAAACGGTCAGAATGTGTTATCGCATATATGTTAAGATTAACAAATTCAGCAATCATGGGACTGCTTAACTGACGCATGTCATTTGTTGCATAATGCGCCGCACTTTTATTCTGAATCCACATCATTATTCTCGGCAAATGATAACTCATTGAATCCCAATTGTACGGAACAGTTATAAGCCCTATAGTAACAACTATAATTGACAAGCCGAGAAAAAAACATTTTAATAATTTATCTTGTTTGAAATTTATAGGAAATAAATGGTTTTTTATCAATATTCCGCTTTTAAAACATTTCTTAATAGACACAGCTGAAATCACAATCAGAGCAATATCTATCACAGTCCAAAAAGCTAATACAGGGAAAGAAGATACAAGTTTAAAAATCGAAAAGATTTCTGTTTCCGCAAAAAGAATTATACACCAGATAGAAACAGCAAAAACTATTGCCTCAAAATTTTTAATTATGTCGCTGGTATTTATTCTGACAATGCAATACAGAAAAAATATCGGAAACAGAATTACCATTTCAATCACCTTTCAATTCAGGATTATGCTTTATTTATCACCTTTTGACCGCATTTAGGGCACGGATTATGGTATCCGCCAGAGACTGAACTCGCCCGTAAGCCCCTCAATGATTACAACACCAAAGATAAAAGACAGCAAGCGTTTAATATTGTTTCGTTTTCTCCTTCAGGCGTTCGCTGATTTTTCGGAAAGCATTTCGCACTCGGATATTTCGACTTGATACCTTTCGTTCGACCTTCTCAATTGCTCAATGATCATTTCTTAGGATTGCGGCTCCGAATAAGAATGAAAACTAACGCACCTAACGGCGACTGGCTCGTGCAGGATTTTCACCTGTTTTCCCGAAATGCAGATAAATTATACCATTATACTTTTATTTTTTCAAGCTATATTTCAATAAAATCACCACTATCAAATGTGTCGGTTTACAATTGATGTGTTACAGAAAATAAAAAATAAGTAACGAATATCAAACCCGCGTTACAGTTAAGTTGCTAACACCAAAAGCAACAAAGATATTCGCTATATCAATGTATCAGATATCCTCCAATTTTGTTGTGTTCAATCCTAAAAGTATTGTAAGAGATGCTCTGATTACTTATGAAGGTAAGAAGTATTCTGTTTCACCGGAATATATCGGAAAATATGTTGAAATCAATGATTAATACTATATGTAAATGTCAAAGGAAGACAGGCTTCCTTTTCTCCGACGCTTCGCTTTTAACTGCCTTTCGCTTCGCAGTTGCCTCACGGCACTGCTGCGCTGGCAGTTTGGGGTTGAGTATTCTCATTATCGCAAGCAAGAGGGTTAATGTGGGCAAAAAGCAAGAGCAAGGTTGTACGCCTTGCTCTCGCTGCTGTATGAAATTAGAATTTCGGGATAAATGATTTCATCATTTTGAAGAGGTAGGATATGAAGTCGATTATTCTCTGAATGAAGCTCTTGCTTACTGTTTCATCAACAGGCTTTTCTTCTGACTTGTCTACTGAAGTTTCCGCTTTATCAGCTTCGTTATCTGAAGCTGAACCCTCTGTTATATCATCAACAACAGTTTCTTCTGTCGGATTCTGGTCAATAAGATTCAGATATTCAACATAAGCTGAATCTGTCATTAACTCTGCTTCGCTCTTTGATTGGTCAACAGACGCAAGTATCAGACCTGCCTGTTCAAGGAGAGCAACGTCATTTTCGTCTATAACGTTATCGTGATTGCAGTCAGCTGCCATATATACAGCTTCGCCGGCCTGTTCTCTGCTCAACAATCCGTTTGCAAGGCAGTTTACGATAACTGAATCCGTGCCGTCATACCAACCGTCTCCGTTGACATCACCGAAAATGACAACAGTATACTCAATACCCAAGTATTTTTCTCCGTTTATTATAATCGAAGAGCCGGTGCCGACTGTTCTACTTTTAGGGATAGCTGTAAATAATAAAGCCTCTCTTATCTCAGATTCAGGTTTTAAATAATCATCAAAGAATGTATCATCGGTTGTTCCACAGTTTATACCAAAAATATATTGATTCTCTGTTATACAGTTTTTCAGTTCATAAGGTATAGTCTGCATCTCTGTTTTTCCGCACTCTGAGCAGACTTGTTCTGCTGTTCCGTCAGATGATTCTGATGGGTATTCTGTAACACTCCAATCTCCAAAGTTATGCGAAGCGGGAATAATTTCAACATTTTCCTGCATCCCGCAGATAAGGCAGCAGTCAAATTCCATTCCATTTGCTGTGCATGACGCAGGTATCGAAACATGGGTAAAATTATGCTCGCCGATTACCGTGCGGTTGGCAACAATCCTGTTGCACCTTGTGCACATTAAGTATTCAGTGCATTCTTCACCGCATGTAGCGGTATGTGTGCTGACCCATTCAGCTTCATGCCTGAGAGGTTCAGTGTAGTTATCTGTATATGTCATTCCGCATCGGCGGCAATTATATACCGTATATCCGCGCCCTTCACATGACGGAGGAATTATATCAATGACAGAGCTATCGTGACATGATGTGAAATTATCAGTCACACTTACAAGAAAGTTGCCGTTCCAATCAGAATAAAGTACTCTTGCTTCAAGGTAGTAGTTTTTTCCTTTTTCAAGTTCATATGAAATAAGGAAGTTGGTATTTCCTCCACCGTAGGCATTTGAAGCCATCTGATTCATTTCAGAATCATAAAGAATGCCATATGTATCATAAGCCGAGTCTGAGAAGAAATAATAAACTCCGCTCTCTTCAGGAACGAATTTTAAAATCCTGCTCTGAATGTCATCAGATAACTGGATATTCTTAAATTCATTAAGTGCTATTGTTTCTACTCCAAGGCCACAGCGTGTGCATACATCATTTTCAAAGTTATGACCCAGCGACCCGGTATAATACTGCTTAACGTATTGTTCGCATCTGCTGCAGTAATGCACCGTATACCCGTCGGTTGTGCAGGTTGGTTCATGATTCTCCAACGCTTCACCGAGAATATGACCTTTTGCAGGAACATAGCGCGTATGCGAATATCCGCAAGAACATGTTACCTGTTCAACACCGTCGTATTCACATCCGGGCTCTTCTATAAGTTCAACAATTAAATGGTCATACACTTCTTCCGCTGATACACCATAGTGAATATAAACTTCAGAAGAATCAAGCACCACATTAAGCTCGTTCCACTCATCCGGTGTGCCTTCATAAAATACATCAGAAATATTATAACAATATCGGAAAGCTGTTTCACTGATGCTTGTAACGCTGTCAGAAATTACTAAACTTGTTAAGCACCGACATTCAGAAAATGCGTTGTCACCTATGCTTATAACGCTGTCAGGAATTGTAATATCTGTTAAGCTATTACATTGATAGAAAACAAGATTACCCACACTTGAAATATACTCAGGTATATTTATATTTGTTAAGTTTTGGCATTGTCTGAAAGCACCATCGCCTATACTTGTCACACTATTTGGTATGGCTATGCTTGTTAATCCCCTGCAGTTCCAAAATGCATAATCCCCTATACTTGTAATACTGTCGGGGATTGTTATGCTTGTAAGGCTGGAGCAATTATAAAATAAATCATTGCTTATGTATGTAACGCTTTCAGGTATAGTTATACTTGTTAAACTACTGCAATTACCAAACGCATTATTCTCTATAGCTGTAACACTGTCAGGTATAGTTATACTCGTCAATCCGGTACATTCTGCAAATGAACTAACCCCTATGCTTGTAACACTATCGGGTATAGTTATGCCCGTTAAGCCCCTGCAGCCCGTAAATGCACAATTTCCTATACTTGTAATACTGTCGGGAATTGTTATACCTGTTAAGCCTACACAACCTACAAATGCATTATTCCCTATACTTGTAACGCTATGCCCGCCGAGCTGAGAAGGAATAACAATCTCTGTATCACTGCCTTTGTATCCTGTGATTATTGCATTGCCGTTGCTTATATAATAGTCGAAAGCACATGCCGGTATTACCTCTGTTTCCGAGATGTTACCGCAGCGGCGGCACATAAGCGCGCGAACACCATCTGTTGTGCTTGTGGATTCTTCAAGAACAACCCATTCATATGCGTGACCTAATGCCGGTATTTCACGTTCGTTAAAAACCTCACCACAGTTGGTACAGGAAGTATATTCCAGACCGCACTCTGTGCAGGTAGGTTCGGTGACCGTAAGCCGTTCATACATGTGCCCTAAAGGTGCTATTCTGAGTTCATCAAGTATTTCATGGCAGTTACGGCAGCGAAGAGCCTCCCACCCTTCATTCAAACAGGTAGGCTCAGCAGCAATAGTCCATACGTCATAGGGGACGTGATCGTTCTTTGGTAGTGTCCTCGATTCTAAAACCTCACCGCATTCACAACAGCAAAGCACTTCCAATCCGTCTTTAGCGCAAGTTGGCACAGTAGCAACAACCCATTCGTCCGCGGGAATGTGATCTGTCCTTGCTATTATTCTTTCTTCTAAATATAAACCGCATTCACGGCAGCGGAGAACTTCCAGCCCGTCTTTCATGCAGGTAGCTTCGTCAACAACAGTCCAATCATCTTCGGGAATGTGATCATCAATCCATCTTGCATATAATGTATGATCAGATTCGGCGGTTACTTTTGTGTCAGCCGTAACTTCCGTTCCGCCGCTTTGCTCAGTATACCACCCGTCAAACTTATAACAGCTCCGTTCAGGTGTCGGCAAATCTCCGTAGGCGAAAGTATACATTACTGTTTTACTGTCGGTCGGTGTTGTTCCTCGGTTGGCGTCAAAGGTTACCGTGTACGGAATCGGAGCGGCTATCTCGAAATACACACTGCTTGTTCCGAAATATTCGCCTATACCGTTTATGATAAATTCAGCCGTTCCGATTTCAGTGTTGTTTTTGTATTCAACAACATAATCCTTGTTTTCCTCAAGCTCTTCGCCGTATGAATTAATAACTTTCAAATCGGGGAAAGTAATCGGCTCCCCTGTATAATACATTATCTCGGATATGCCGTCAAAATCACAGTTATCAATATGATTATCACTGTCAATAGTCATAGTTTCGCAGGCTTCGCACACAGAGCAGTGTCTCATTTTCACGCCGTCCTGATCCGCTGTGACGGGAGTTGTTTCAACCCATTCTCCGAAAGAATGCTCAATCGCATCTGTGAAGTCGGATTTATAATACTGTCCGCATTTTGTGCAGACATTCGCGGTGTAGCCCTGCGATATGCACGTCGGCGCGGTAACAGTTGAAATATATTCATGCTCGCAGTCATCATTTTCTGCGTTAATATTAACAACTGAAAGATTATCGGGCAGGTTTATCCCGTTCGGATTATGATTAACAAATTCCTTTGCGGTAATATCTGTCATGTCCTCGTCAGATGTGATAACGAGCTCACTGCCGCGGATTTCAATTGTAACGTCGTCCTGAGCGGAAGCGCTTATTGCACCCAGACCGTCCTCTTCGGAGCTTGACGGCTCAACATCTGAATATACTTCAAAATTCATGTCTGTGCCGTAAAGCTTTATTGACTGACCGAATTCAATAACCGCGGAGTCAATATTTTCTCCCTGTATCGAAGCGTAATGGTCATCGTTATAAACCGAAATATCAGTACCAGCGGAAATATGCGATAAACAGAATTTATCGCTCAGGTCAACTGTAAACTTATATTCTTCTTTTCCGTCGCCACTGTTTATCGGCTCTATGTCATAAACGGTCATATCGCCGTCAAGCTGATTCCCGTCAAATTCAAGATACTTTCCTTCACTGTTTTCGATTCGGAAAGGATTTGAAAAATCAGCGGTAATAACCGAGAATGATTCTTCCTCAGAGTCTGCCGAATCAAGTGAAAATATGCTTTCTGACGCGGAATCTTCAGAAACAGAAACATTTTTAAATGATAATTGATTTAATCTATATAAATTATAAATTTCAGCACCAACAAAGTCACTATACGTTTCCTCAGTATTGTCATATAAAAAATCAGTACCGTTAGAATTAACTGTTATTTTGCCAAAGCGACCAGGGATATTCATATCATATGTTTTAAATACATATTGGTTTAAATCAGAATCGAACTCACCATCCAAAATCAGAACCCAATGGTCATTATATCCGAATCCCAAGGGAAAATTGTGACTGCTGATTTGTTCTATCAACTTTTTTGAAAAATCGGTAAGGTCAGGTGGACCAGGGTTAAGAAGTGAAGCCAGTTTTCCAAAGGAATTACAGAAACTATCGTATGACACAATTTCGCACTTTGTATAGGCCGAAAGAAACTGTATCATCCAATAGTATTCAATTGCGTTCATTAATTTGGAATTTCCTTTGTCGCATGGCTTGCCTATTTCATAATATGAAGCGACGTTGCTATTATCTGTCAGATCGTTAATGCTAAGAAAATCCATGAACGTCAGACCCATTGTTATTGAAATACCACTGCAGACTCCGCCAAAGCCTAAATCTCGTGCTTTAAGCAATCTTGCTTTTTCAAAAATGTTATTCGATAAAGAATACAACTTATCAAAATATTCATCACTGAGCGAATGTTTATAATGCTTGTAAAAGCCTCCGCCTTCAACATCAGCAAGGTAATGATGAAAATTATTGTTATCGTATCCGAGAGTAAACTGATTTTTATGAACTTCTACTGTGCAGGTGCCGCTATACTTTCCGTCGGGTGTCTTTACGGTAATAGCGGCGGTGCCGTAGCCCAGAGCGTCAACCTCACCTTTTACTCCGGGATTTATGCACGCCACCTCCGGTCTTGAAGATGACCATTTGAGGTTTGACTGACTGTATCCTTTAGGCAGATTAGTTACGGACAGATTGGTATGCTCACCCGCCTTCAATGACACTGAATAAGTGTTTAATTCGAGCTGACTATATAATTCTTTACTTGCTACGGAATCACCAATTTGGTTAACAATAAATACTTTGCCGTCTTTTATCCTGAATAATGTCCAGTAACGAGCTCCACTGTTATCAGTGGGCGGATTATATGTTCCAATCAAATTATTTCCCTTGTATAATTTTACTGTAGCGTTAGAACCCGTAATAGTCCCACCACCACTAAAATTATAAATATAATATGTATAAGTTACTCCGGGAACATTAGGATTTAACAAAATGGTTTCCGGCCCGTAACTTGATGTATCATCTGTATCCAATGAGGCTATTGTTTTACCGTTATCGCTTACACTTTTATTTCCGTAGTAAACGTGAAAATCCCCTCCGTTTGAGAGCTTCCCCGTAACATGCGAATCTAAATCCGAAGGGCTTGAACCCCATGTTAACACTATTTTAAAAGTCTCGTCATTGGCGGCAAATGACGTGATAGAATTGCTGAACCAGTCAATTCCGGCAAAAGGTATCACGCCTAATACTATGATAACGGTCAAAACTGTCGCCAGCAGTCTTTTACAAATCTTTTTCATATAATTCTCTCCAGCGTAAACTCATACAAATACATTATATCACCATTCTTCATCAAATTCAATAAAAATTTCCGGTGCGCGGACAGACCATAACGTAACAGCAAAAAACGAAAATAACCTCAGAAAATGTAAATTCATCAACCGAACAATAAACACAGCCGTCTGACTTTGACTTTTTGTCATTGTCAGGCGGCTTTTTTTATTGCGCTTTCGAGCCGGTGATCTTCGGATTGCCGGCTCTTTTTATATATAAATCTTTATCGAAAGGAGTGATATCTCAGCAAATTTTCATCCGCAAATCAACCCGAAACAAATTTAAAAACGAAAGGAATTTTATCATGAAAACAATTAACTTTAAAAAGGAAAATAACCATATCACTTTTACCCTCGCAATGTCCGAAAACGAATTCAATGAGCATTTCGTCCGCTGTGACGATTGCGGAGCTGTTGTTCCTGCCGACTCCGCTCTTGAGTATAACGGAGAATACTTCTGCGAGGACTGTACAACAAACTGTTTCAGCTGTGGAGAAATAATTCCCAACAGATACACAAGAGCAGTGTTTGACAGCTCGGCTCTCTACTGTGAATACTGCTGGGAAGAGGAAACCTACGTCTGTAATGACTGCCACCAACACTTCCGTTATGCTGACAGCGTCAGTGAAGGTAATGACGGAGAATATTACTGTGACAACTGTATTGACGACCATAACGGCAGCTGTCTTGACGAATATCACACCATGAAGAATGACTGCTGTTACGTGTTCCACGGTGATGAATTACGCTCTGATGCTCCGTATATGGGTGTTGAGATTGAGGTTGATTCTGAGGAGTATGTGAACCTGTCACCAATCCTCGACTGGTTATGGGAGGAATGGGGTGGTTTCCTTCATCAGGAACACGACGGTTCTCTCAACTACGGATTTGAGAATATCACGATGCCGGCCTCATTATCTTATCATCTCAGTGTTATGGACAAATATTCTGATACCTTTGATTATCTGCTTTCAAAAGGGCTCAGAGGACATGACGTGGGCACTGCCGGCATTCACGTTCATATCGACAGAAAATACTTCGGTTTCCATCAGGATACGGCAATTGCCAAGCTTCTGTTTATCTTTGAAAAATACAGAGATGAATTGCGTCGTTTCGCAAGAAGAACGCCATACCAGATTGACAGATGGGCAAGAAGCAGAAAGACAGATTCCGATTCATCTCCGTGGATTAAGAAAACTGTCAAAGAGGCAAAAGCCTATCCCAATTATCAGGACAAATACTATTCAGTCAAATATTCTTTATCTGTGACTGTTACGACGGAATAAAAGAAGATGAACTGATATTCGCGGGATACGGAGTATTCATTGACAGCAGCAATCCGTTTGACGAGAACGGAGAAATCAAACCTATAGAATTCAGAGAAGATTTAATATATGAAAGGGGTAAATACTATGGCAACACTTTATGACATGACGAAACAGACAGAGGAGCTGTATGAGCTCCTGCAGAACGATGAGATTGACGAAACCGTTTATCTTGACACAATAGAGGCTATGACAGCTGAAAAGCTTGAAGGTTACTGTCAGATAATCAGACAGCTCTCCGCTGATGAAGAAATGTTCAAGGCTGAAATCGACAGACTTACAAAACGCAAGAAGGCCTGCGAGAACGCTCAGGCAAGACTCAAAAAGAGAATGGTTGATTTCTTTGAAGCATATTCAATCTGAGAAAGAACAAAAGAGATATAACACACTCTTATTGGATCCGCCGTGGCCCGGACGGTACGGCGCGGAGCGCTTTTATGAAACTATGACAATAGAACAAATCAAAAACATGCTGAATTCGCTCAACAAATGCGCGATTTGATAGAACTAAATACTGTCAGATCGCAGGATCAGGATGTTTTCAGAGAAAAGTTTGCTGCCCTCGATGCGAAATGCAAAGAGAGTGAGCAACTGATATCTGAAATAAAGTCCAGAATTATGGAGCAATCCGCAAAACGCGAAAGAGTGCGTATCTGCCTTGAAACTATCCGAAACACAAAGGTTGAGGTTTCAGAATTCGATGCAACACTATGGAATATTTTAGTAGAGGCAGTCAAAGTGGACACAGATAAAACTCTTACCTTCCGTTTCAGAGACGGAAATGAAATGCCGGTAAAACTACCGGAATAGCACAGTAAAACTGTGAGCACCTTATATTATTAAAGCCCGTGGAAGTGCGGGCTTTTTAAAGATGTCGCTATAATGCATTGGGTGCAAAACTAAATGCTGGGTGAAAATATGACAAGCGATAGGGAAAAAATAAGACCGGGTGCAAACTAAAAAATTGTATAAAAATAGCTTTTCTGGGTGCATAGATAAAAATAACTGAAAGATGAATCGTTATCTTCCAGTTAGCATTAAAGTATAAAATGACTTAAATATAGCAAAATACCCGGCAGTTTTTCAAAATCTGTGTAAACTGCAAAGAATGGTATAAAAAGTAAAGTAGATACAGGGTGTGTAAGCCGCAGGTCGGCTTACACGCCTTGTCTGCATCATAGCGGAAATATCGGGGCATGTCAAGGGCGGCTGATT
>JAZLLB010000150.1:0-19007 GCA_045597925.1 Acutalibacteraceae bacterium | reverse complement strand
CTTCAGATAATTCGGTATATGCGCAGCATTGGCTATGTTTCCGCAGCCGATGATTGCAACATTGAGTTTCTTTTCCATAAAAAACACCTCGCTGAATATTTTAAGGCGATACCGCACAGTCAGAAGCGTATGCCTTGCCTGAATATAATAACACATTCATAAAAAATGTAAAGTGAATAGGTGAAAATATTTATTTTTTTACAGGATAAATTTATTTGTTTCGGTTGAATATTCAAATCAAATTTGATATAATGAGTGTGTATGTTTATGAAAGCTGTGATTCCATGAAAATTCTTGCTCTCGGTGATGTTGTCGGCAGCGGCGGATGTGAAAAAATCAGGAAAAGTCTTCCCGCTCTCAAAAAAAAATACAATATAGATTTCTGTATAGCCAACGGTGAGAACTCAGCTGCAGGCAACGGGATTCTGCCGTCAAGTGCCGGGCATCTTTTCGCGAGCGGTGTTGATTTTATTACCGGCGGCAATCACTCTTTCAGAAGAAGCGAAATATATTCTTTTCTTGATGATAACGAAAGAATTATCCGTCCTTTCAATGTTCATCCGTCAAGTCCCGGCTGCGGATTCGGAACAGTCGACATGGGCAGATATAAGATAGGCATAATTAATCTTTTAGGCAAATCTTTTATGCAGGGCAGTGAAAATCCCTTTGACGCTCTTGACCGCGCGCTTGAAAGAATAAGTGAGTGCAAAATAAAAATCGTTGATTTTCACGCCGAAGCCACAGGCGAAAAAAAAGCTCTCGGCTTTTATGCCGACGGACGTGTTTCCGCTTTTTTCGGCACTCATACTCATGTACAGACTTCTGACACGCAAATTCTTCCGCAGGGAACCGGATATATAACAGACCTCGGAATGTGCGGACCTAAATACTCGGTTCTCGGAGTTGAACCCGAAATAATAATACGTGCATTGAAAACAGGACTTCCGGAGCGTTTTAAAAATGCCGATACTCCCTGTTCGATTGAGGGGTGCATTTTTGAAATAGATGAAAAAAGCGGAAAAGCACTGTCGGCGCAAAGTATAATTACAGGTGACTGATATGAAAAAAACTCTCAGATTTTTTTCTCTGATAATGGTTTTTATTACAATATTTAATCTTACGGGCTGTTTTGACCCCTCAGCAATAGCAGACAAGCACAACACCCAAAAAACCGTAAATGAAAACGCGTATGCCCCGGTTGAGGATATAATCTTCAATCTTCCGTATCTGAGCACTGATTCAATTGACCCGTTCAAGGCTCAGAGTGAAATAAACCGGAATCTTACTCCGTTATTGTATGACTCGCTTTTTGCCGTAACAAACAGCTTTCAGCCGGTCGGTATTATTGCGGACAGCTTTAAAGCCGCAGACCGGTACCTTACCGTCACAATTAAGCAGGGTCTGACTTTTACTGATGGGAGCTTCATTACCGTTTCAGATGTTATTTATTCATTTGATATGGCAAAGAAGTGCGACAGATATAAAAATGAGCTTGCCGTCTTTGAAAGCGCAGAGGCTACCGGGACTCACGATGTTACTTTCATCATGAAAGAAAATATTGCAGACGCGGTATCGCTTCTGACATTTCCCGTTGAAAAAATTGAGTATAATACCGAACCGGAAGGAAATGAGACTGCGTCCGGAACCTATAATTATACTGACGTATTCTCAAGTGACGAAACAAGCGAGAGCGTGTTTAATATTCCTCTCGGAAGCGGAAGATATTTTCTTGCCAAGGACAGCAATAAGGTTTTCTATCTGAGATGCAACCCGCAGCGTCTCGGAGGGTATTTCCCCAAATATAAAAATATCGGTCTCGCTGCGACAGCGGATACCGAACAGCTTCATTCAATGTATTCTCTCGGCAGAGCAAATATAATTTTTGATACATACCCGTCAGGCGAATACACACAGATAATCGGCTCCCAGACTAAAATTGTTCTGCCTAATTTTGTTTATCTCGTTCCAAATAAAAATTCACAGGCTCTTAAAGACCCCGCTGTAAGAAAAGCAATCAGCTCCGCGCTTGACAGAAAAGAGCTTTGCGACTATTCTTTTGTCGGCAACGCAACCCCCGCCGAGCTTCCTTTCCATGCGGATTACTATAAAACCGAAGATATAAAGCCCGAAAATAAAACAGCCGGAGATGCGATTAAAATTTTGGAAAGCAACGGCTACACTGCCGTAAACAGTAAATACAACTTCAGATACAATCCTGAAAATTCGTCAAACGTGCTTGAATTCAGGCTCGCGGTTTGTAAAAACAATAAATTTAAAGTCAGCGCGGCTGAAAAAATCAAAGAGCAGCTCAAAAAAGTCAATATAAGAATTGATGTATATAGATATGAAGAAAATGATTTCTTTAATGTGCTGTCGTCAGGCACGTATGACTTATATCTCGGCGAAAGCAAAATGATGACTAATCTTGATTTATCGGGATTTTTCACATCGGGCGATTCACTTTCAACAGGAATTGATACAACTTCGGAATGTGCGAAAGCGTATTCATCATATAAAAACGGTGAAACTGAAATCAAATCGTTTATTGAAACATTCAAAGAAGAATATCCGGTAATTCCGCTTTTATATCGAAACGGAAACATTTTTTCAAACTCTCTTATGGCTGTAGCCGACAGCTCAATTGTTACGGATTATTATTACAACATAGATAAATGGAAGACTGTAAATGATTGACGAAAACAGTAAGGTTCAATATTTAAAAGGCGTCGGTGAAAAAAGAGCTGAGATTCTCGCTAAGCTCGGAATATTTACCGTTGGGGATTTGCTGCGCTATTATCCCAGAGCGTATCGTGACTGGAGCAATGTAAAGTCAATTTCAGACACTGTTATCGGCGAGGAATGCTGCGTCAGAGCCGTGGTGGATAAAACTCCGTCAGGCGCAAAAATAAGAAAAGGCCTGACCCTGTTCAAAACAAAGGTAACTGACGGAACCGATGTTATGAATATAATAATTTACAACAACAGATTTGCCGCGCAAAGCCTTGAGCAGGGTGCGGAATACATCTTTTACGGCAAAATCGGCGGAAATTTCACATCGAAAGAAATGTCCGCACCGGATATTTTAAAAGCCGACGGAACAAACGAAATCATTCACCCGGTTTATTTGCAGACACAGGGTATTAATTCAAAATATATTGAAAAGCTCGTTTTAAATGTATTCAGTCAAAACTCCGCCCCGTGCGAAGAGGTTATTCCCGATGGGATAAGAGAAAAACTCTGCTTAATGAAAATAAATGATGCATTAAGAGAGATTCATTTTCCCGTAAACGAGGATTTTCTCTCAGAAGCAAAAAGAAGACTTGTTTTTGAAGAGCTTTTTATTTTACAGCTCGGGTTAATGAGCATAAAAGGCATAAAAAAATCCGAAAGCAGTGTTTTGATTAACGATTGCAGTGATGAATTTTTTAAATCGCTTCCGTTCAATCCGACCGGCGCGCAAAGCAAAGCGATAAACGAATGTCTTTTTCAGATGCGAAGCGGATACGTCATGAACCGCCTGCTTCAGGGCGATGTGGGTTCAGGTAAAACAATGGTTGCGGCGACATTGATTCACAGCACGGTTAAAAGCGGATACCAGTGTGCGTTTATGGCTCCGACCGAAATTCTCGCGTCACAGCATTTTTCAACAGTAAAGATGTTTTTTGCCGAAACTGATTTTAAAATCGAGCTGATTACAGGCTCTATGACAGCTAAAAACAAAAATCTTATAAAAGAACGTCTTCAAAACGGCGATATTGATATAATAATCGGCACCCATGCGCTTATTCAGTCAGATGTTGTTTTTAAAAATATCGGTCTGGTTATCACTGACGAACAACACCGTTTCGGCGTAAAGCAGAGAAACGCGCTCACCATGAAAGGGAACACACCGCATACGCTGGTTATGTCCGCCACTCCCATCCCGAGAACTCTGGCTTTGATGATATACGGTGATCTTGATATTTCTATTCTATACGAGCTTCCGCCGGGAAGACAGCCGACAGAAACATATTTTATTGATTCATCCAAGCGTCAAAGAGCGTATAATTATGTAAAAAAGCATCTTGATGAGGGCAGACAGGGTTATATTGTGTGTCCTCTTGTTGAGGAAAGCGACGTTATGCAGCTCGCCTCAGCTGAGGATTTCGCACAAAAGCTCTCGGAAAATGATTTTAAAGATTACCGTGTCGGAATTATTCACGGTAAAATGAAGCCCAAGGACAAAGACGCAGTGATGAAAGAATTCGTCAGCGGCGATATTCAGCTTCTTGTTTCCACAACGGTTATTGAGGTCGGAGTTGATGTACCGAACGCCGTTATTATGATTATTGAAAACGCTGAGCGTTTCGGTCTTTCTCAGCTGCATCAGCTTCGGGGAAGAATCGGGCGCGGAAAGCATAAGTCAACATGTATTCTTATTTCAGACGCTGAAAGTGATACCGCTCTTGCCCGCCTTAAAGCTATGACACAAACATCTGACGGTTTTAAAATAGCCGATGAGGATTTAAAGCTGCGCGGTCCCGGCGATTTTTTCGGAAACAGACAGCACGGTCTGCCTGAAATGAAAATCGCGATGCTCACAGATAAATTCACTTTAAAAGAAGCAAACACTTTCGCAAAAGAGATTTTGAAATCCGATCCAGAATTATCTTCAAAAGAAAATACCGGACTGAAAAAAGCTGTTAACCGTCTTTTCGGAAATAACAAATTTTTAAATTAAGGAATGAAATTCATGAAAAAAATAGCAAGTTTTCAGATTGACCACACAATTCTCCCGAAAGGAATGTATACATCACGTGTTGACGGTGATGTTGTAACATACGATATCCGTATGCGCCTTCCGAATAAAGAGGAAGTTATGCAAAACGGTGCGATGCACACAATTGAGCATCTTTTCGCGACATTCGCGAGAAACAGCGCTTTCTCTGACAGCATTATTTATTTCGGCCCCATGGGCTGCCGCACGGGATTTTATTTTCTCGTAAGAGATAATGTATCAAAGGAGGACTCAATAAAGCTCACGGTTGAAGCCTTTGATTTTATCAGAAAATTTGACGGCGAAATCCCCGGCGTCAGCGCAAAGGAATGCGGTAATTATAAAGACCATGACCTTGACGGAGCAAAAAAAGAAGCGGACATGATGTTCGGGATTTTAAAGAACTGGAAAGAGGATAACCTTATATATCCTGTAAAATAATATTGTCAGACAAATTTACGGAGGTGACGGCGTTTGAAAAGTGAAAACGGATTTTTCTGTGAAATTTACAGCTTCATAGAATCTCTCGGCTCAATTTTCATTTATTGCTGCAAAATGATTGTTTTTAAAATAATCATTTCTCCGCTGCTGTTTTTGTCTGAATTATTAAAAAAACTATCCGCTGTAATCATCGGAAACTTTGAAAGATTCAACTCAGATATTAAAAACGAACGAAAAAATTTTAATAACGATGTAAAACAGGCAAAAGAAATTTATAAAATCAATAAAAACGCTGATGCCGACAAAAAAGAAAGTTCTTTTTCTCTTTATTGTAAATTTATTAAAGCGGCTCTTAAAAATCATCAGCAGTTTTTAAAATATATTTTCAGCATTGCGTTGCCTGTATTTTCAATAATAGTACTTCTGATAGTAATAAATCATAATAATAATCTTGATTTTGCGCTTAAAGTCACTTATAATAACACAGGTATAGGTTATATCGACAGTGAGCAGGTGTTCAGAGACGCTGAGGATATTATCAAAGAAAGACTCGCTTTCGGCGGTCAGGAATACACATCTGAAATCGTTTCACATCCAGAATATGAAATATCAATTGTTCACCCCAACGAGCTTACAGATTCAAATGAAATCTGTGAAAAGATTATAGAAAACTCAGACAGCGGACTGATAACCGCCTGCGGAGTGTATATTGACGAAAAATTCTTATGCAGCGTAAAAAATGAAAGCGACGCTTCATATGTTTTTAAAAATCTTTTGAATGATTATTGTGTTAAACATAAGATTGACCTGAATGACTCCCAGTTTATGGTTGATATTGTTGAGGATATAACTTATGTTCAGGGATTATATTCCGAAAATACCATAATGTCTTCAGAAGAAATTGAAGAGTATATTAACAGCCGACGCAAAAGCGAAAGCAGCGTTTATACATTTAAGAGCGGCGATACGGTTGAATCGGTAATCAAAAAATACAGTCTCACTCAAGACCAGTTTTACGCGCTTAACCCGTCAATCACAAAAGACAGTGTAATCAGAACCGGTCAAAAGCTGAACGTAATCAGAAATATTCCTTATATCAACATTTCCGTTTCCGAAACAGAAAAGCTGACAAAAGAAATTCCGTTTAATACAATCACTATTGAAACGGATATGCTTTATCAGGGAGCGAGAAAAACCGTAGCCGGAGGAAAGAACGGCAAAAAGGTAATCACAAATCTTATAACTTACGTCAACGGAGTAAAGGTTTCCGAAAAAGAGATAAGCTCTGTTGTGAAAAGCAAGCCTGTTGACGCGACGGTTTACGTCGGCACAAAACCCGTTCCCGCATATGTTGACCTTTACGGCGTTGAAACAGGTATGTTTATCTGGCCCGCCGTCGGTGTTGATTATGTAACCTCGGGATTCGGATACAGAATGCTTTATAACGAGCTGAATTTCCACCGCGGCCTTGACATAAGCGGAGCAAACGCGTTAGGTCAGCCGATTATCGCCTCAGCTCCCGGAACTGTCGAGCTCGTAACAGCGGGCTATACAGGATACGGGTACAGCGTTCTGATTGACCACGGCAACGGAATAAAAACCAGATACGCTCACTGCCTTGCGGGTTCAATTATCGTCAATCCGGGTGATGTTGTTGAACAGGGGCAGATGATTGCGCAGGTCGGCAGCACCGGCAATTCCACAGGACCGCATTTACATTTTGAAATCATTTATAACGGAGCATATACAAACCCGTTAGATTATTTAACAAGATAAAGGAAGGATAATTATGATTAAAACAATTCCGAACGGTGTTTTTCCCACAATGATAACACCCTACACAGAAGACAACAAGGTTGATTACAACGGCGTTGAAAAGCTTCTTCAATGGTATGAGCAAAAAGGCGTTGACGGCATTTTCGCAATCTGTCAGTCCAGCGAAATTTTCTATCTTTCTTTTGAAGAAAGACTTGAGCTTCTGAAGTTCATTATGAAGAACGCTCCCAAAGGTGTCAGCATTGTCGCTTCGGGTCATACAGAAGATGATATCGAAACCCAGCTTTATCAGGCAAACAAGTTCATTGACGAAGGCATTGACGCTTATGTTTTCATTTCAAACCGTTTCGCAAAAGAAGATGAAGACGATTCTGTTCTTCTTAAAAACTTTGAATACGCAGTAAGCAAGCTCCCCGAAATCGCTCTCGGCATATATGAGTGTCCATACCCCTATAAGAGACTCATAACTCCCGCTGTTATGAAAGAGCTTGCGAATATGGGCGGATTCAGATTCCTTAAGGATACCTGCTGCAGCACAGAGCAGATTAAAGAAAAGCTCGACGCGGTAGAAGGCACCGACTTCAAGATTTTCAACGCAAACGCCGCTACCCTGCTCGAAACACTTAAGCTCGGCGTATCAGGTTATTCGGGAGTCATGGCTAACTTCCACCCTGAGATTTATTCTTATCTTTGCAAAAACTTCGAAAAGGAACCGGAAAAGGCGAAAATCGTTCAGGATTTTGTCGGTTTCTTCTCTGTTGCGGAATGTCAGATGTATCCCGTTAACGCTAAATACTATCTCGGCCTTGACGGCGTTGATATCTCAATCAAGTGCAGAAATAAAAACGCCGACGAGTTCACAAGAAACCGTCAGCTTGAAATTGACCAGATGTATTCACTTACTCAGGAATTCAAAAAAATATACAATATATAAAAATTAAACGGAGGCGCAAAACCTCCGTTATTTTTATGATTCAATAATTCACCCGCCTGATATCAATTCACAGAATTCAGGATAATTTTTTTCGGCATTAAAGTGTTCCTCCCAATACTTACGTGCGTTCAGCCTAAGCTTTCTGTATTTTTCATCATCAACGCAATATACTTTGTTAAACGCTTTTTTAAAATTTTCATCGGAAAAATCCTTATCAAGAAGATATCCGTTAAACCCGTCAACTATAATTTCGCCTGTTCCTCCCACGTTTGTTGCTAAAACAGGAATACCAAATGAAATCGCTTCCATAATTGAAACCGGCAGACCTTCTGTTCTGCTTACATTTATAAACATATTGACAGGGTGAGTCAAATAATAATCAATAACTTGTTCATTAGTAAAACAGCCTACGAACTCACAATTCATAAAATCAAGTTTTTCTTTTGCTAATGACACAATTTCAGTCTGAAGAGGTCCGTCACCGATATGAGTCCAATATACTTCACCCACACAATCTCTCAGAGATGACAACGCTTCAACCAGACGGCCAAGCCGTTTAAGTTCAACGGTTCTGGAGCATGTAACAATGTGAAAAGATTTATCATAAAATCCGACACCATTATCAAATGTGCCGAGGTACGAACATTCAATTTTGTCAGAATATTCGGGAATAACGCCTTTAAGATAGTTACAACCGTTTTGAGAACAGGTATATATCTTTTCAACTTCACGCGCCATGCACGGCCTCAGAGGCAGGTAATTTAGCTTATTCACATAATCGTATAAATCATATCCGTGCGCTCTGGAATAAACCTTTGCGTTCAGTCCCTGTGATTCAAAATAATTCTTAATCAATATTGCTGTTCTGCAGTTCGCGAAAAACCAATAGCTGTATATTATTATTTCATCAAATTCATTGAAATCATATTTTTTTATAATTTCAAGACTTTCTCTGAACTGACGCTGTGAACGCTGCTCAAAATATTCACAAAACGCTTTTTTTGAAACAGATTTTCCGATACGCTCCCTGTCGGATTTGCATGCGTCTGACGGGTAAAAAAGTCTTAATCCCCCACGCAAAACATCACCACAACGAGCTATCTGCTTCTTTTTGACAGAAATATTATATGCATCGGCATTATCAGGAATTTTTCTCGCCTTTGTAACAGACGGACTCAATTCCTGCGCAAGAATAATAACTTTGGTAAAATTCCCGCCAAGAAATTTAATTTCATTTTCAAGAAAAGTTTCTTTGTTGTCATACGGAAAACAGCTTGTAAGCAAAATAAGACAATTTCTCATAAACCCACCAACAAATCAAAATCTACACAACTACTGTTTAAATATAACACAAAGCAATGGTGAAGTCAAATATAAAAGTACAAGCCGTGTTGAAATTAATCAGCACGGCTAAAATCAAAATCAGTTTTTACTCTTTTTCTTATCAACAGCTCTGTGAATCGCTTTACCGATTTCAAATACAGGAATTGTTGAGAGTGCAAGACCCGCAGATATAGCAAGCTCCTCAAGGTCAAAGCCGTTTGCGCTCCAGCTGAATGAAACCTCATGGATTCCGAATACATCACGAAGACCGGGCATATAAATCGCAACGAGCGTAAGAGCGGTTGTCGCAAAGAATGAACCTACAAGCCACCAGTTCATGTTTTTGAACATACCCTTTGAGAAGAGAGAACCCTTCTGGGAACGCATATTGATAGCGCACATCATTTCAGCAAAGTTGACTGTAAGGAACGCCATTGCCATAGCGTTGGCGCAGTGTTCACCGTTCATAATGCCGGTAAGTGAATCGTTTTCAAGGAAGAAACCGAGGATGTAGGAAGCAATTTCTATCACCGCAAGATAAATTCCCTGCCATACCATATCAATACCTGCACCGTTGGAGAAAATGCCGTCAGTCGTCGCACGCGGCTTACGCTTCATAAGGTTGCCTTCGGCTTTTTCCATACCGAGAGCAAGACCGGGAAGTGAGTCTGTAACCATGTTAATCCAGAGAAGATGAACAGCATCAAGAATATTGAAATGGAAAATTGTCGCGAAGAACATTATAAGAACTTCGGAAAGGTTTGTTGAAAGCTGGAACTGAAGAACCTTGCAAACATTATCGTAAATCTTTCTGCCCTCTTCAACAGCGTGAACGATTGTAGCGAAATTATCGTCCGCGAGAACCATGTCCGCAACGCCTTTAGTAACGTCGGTACCTGTGATACCCATGCCGATACCGATATCGGAAGCCTTGATTGACGGAGCGTCGTTAACACCGTCGCCTGTCATAGCGGTAACCATGCCGCGGGCTTTCCATGCCTTAACGATTCTTGTCTTATGCTCAGGCTGAACACGGGCATAAACAGAATACTTTGTAACCTCTTCAACAAGCTCTTCGTCACTGTATTTATCAAGCTCAGCGCCTACAATAGCCTGTGATGCGTCATCAATAATACCGAGATCCTTGCCGATTGCAACAGCGGTATCCTTATGGTCACCTGTAATCATAACGGGACGGATACCTGCCATACGGCATTCCTTAATCGCTTCATAAACCTCAGGTCTGCACGGGTCAATCATACCGGTAAGACCGATGAAAATAAGGTCAGACTCAAGGTCTTCAGGGTCAAATGACGAAGGCTTTGTATCGTAAACTCTGAATGCCGCACAGAGGACACGCAGTGCTCTGTCCGCAAATTCTTTATTTGACTTATTGATTTCGTCAATAAGCTCCTTTGTCATGGGAACAACCTTGCCGCCCTTAAGATAACCGGTGCATCTTGAAAGCATTACATCGCATGCGCCCTTGGTATACTGAATAAATTTACCGTCAACCTCATGTACCGTTGACATCATCTTTCTGCCCGAGTCGAACGGAGCTTCGCCGATTCTGGGACTGATTTTTTCAAGCTCATACTTGGGAAGACCGAGCTTATTCGCGTAATTAACAAGAGCACATTCTGTGGGTTCGCCCGTTGACTGCTCCTCGCCGGGTTTGATTTCGGCGTCAGAACACAGAGCCATAGCACGTGCAAGAAGCTCTTTATCATCTGTGAACTCATCAACAACAGTCATCTTGTTCTGTGTAAGAGTACCTGTTTTATCAGAGCAGATTATCTGTGTGCAGCCGAGTGTTTCAACCGCGGTGAGCTTTCTGATAAGAGCCTGTCTTTTTGACATGGCGGTAACGCCGATTGAAAGAATAATCGTAACAACCGCGGGAAGTCCTTCGGGAATAGCCGCAACAGCAAGTGCGATAGCGGAAATAAATGTTGCAAGTGATACTTCACCGAGCAGACTTGCCGAAAACGCTTTATCTGAAAGAACAAGCGATTCTATAAGTCCTACTGCGAATACAAGAATACATATTCCGATAACAAGCTTTGTAAGGAATTTTGAAAGCTCACCCATCTTTTTCTGAAGAGGAGTTTCTTCCTTTTCAGCCTGAGAGAGAGCATCTGCGATTTTACCCATTTCGGTATCCATACCTACACCTGTAACAACAGCCTTGCCTCGACCGTAAACAACAGTGGAACCGCTGTAAAGCATATTCTTTCTGTCGCCAAGCGGAACCTCGCCTGAAGCATCGTTACACATAAGTACATCAATAATCTTGCTCACGGGAACAGACTCGCCTGTAAGAGCGGCTTCTTCGACCTTCATTGAATATGATTCAAGGATTCGGCAGTCAGCCGGAACAGCATCGCCCGCTTCAAGAAGAACAACATCGCCTACAACCATATCTTCGCTCTTGACAACTTTCATTTCGCCGTCACGAAGGACTTTTGAGGTTGCGGCAGTCATCTGCATGAGAGCTTCCATAGCCGCTTCAGACTTGCTTTCCTGAACAAGACTCATTATTGTGTTGATAATAACAACAACAAGAATAACAAGAACATCCGCAAAATCTTTAACTGTGGGAACGCCCTTTGCTTCAATTACGGCAACAACCGCCTGAATGGCAGCCGCAACGAGAAGCATAATAATCATCGGGTCGGCAAGTGAGCTTATAAACTTTTTAAAAAGGCTGTCTTTCTCGGCTTCTTTAAGTTTATTTTTGCCGTTTTCGGCGAGCCTTTTTTCCGCCTCGGCGGAAGACAGACCGTTTTCTGTGGTTTTAAGCTCTTTCAAAACACTTTGAGCTTCTTCAAGATAATGCTTCATTAACATCACTCTTTCTTCAATTTTTACAACTAAAAAAACCTCTAACATAGCAAACCCGGCTATGTTAAAGGTCTTGCTGACATAAAATATGCACTGAATGCCAGTTGGCTGACCAACGGCTGTTGACAATTCAGTTTTAAAGCTACTCCCCTCTAACGAGGTTATATTCAATTGCCTGTTTATTTTATAACAAACACTTTATTTTGTCAACAGTTTTTAACAATAATAGCCGCATATGAAATATTAATCCGCGCGTATGCGGTCAATTGCCAAATTCCGTTAATCGTATTATTTAATAAGTCTGCATTTAAGATTTCTTTCTTCCGCAAGCTCAACAACTGTTTTTGACGCTGATTTCGCCATGACGGCATCATTTGCGGCAACCGCCGCTTTAAATGAGCGGAAAGCGTTTTCAATCTGAGTCTCAATTCCCGAAAGCACTTCATCTGACATCGGGTCCGAATAACGTATCGCCTCAAAAACCCTGTTGGCTTCCGTCTTGATTTCTTCTGACTCCGCCTTTGAAACAAGCGCCTGTGCATCCGCTGTAAGAGAGCGGATAAAAAGCGTTTTGGTCTTTACATTTTTTTCAATCTGCTCAACAGCGTCAACAGCCGAAGACGCCTTTACGACCTTAACAGCTGTGAACGCGAGAACAAACAGGCATATGAGTATCCCGAGCCATTCCGGAATCTGCGGAACAGCCATTGTGATACCGCCTGCCAGGAGCATAACGGCAAGACCCGCGACACTTATTGTGATAAATGATGAGCTGTAAATAAGCTCCCTGACCTTTCCGGGTTTAAACGCAAGATAAGTGCAGAAAAGCTGACCGACAAAAGCCACCGTTATAAATGCGTACCCAATCCAAAAGCCTCCGGTGTATTTTGATTCACCGTTAATTTCGCTTGGCGTAATAAAGCAGAGAGCATTAAAAAGCACAAACAGAATTGCCCATATAATTCCGTATTTCTTAAAATCAATTTTCATAAACCGTTTCCTCCTCAGAACTTTTCTCCGCATTCAAGGCAGAATTTCGCGCCTTCGGGAACTTCCGTTCCGCACTTGGGGCATATATTTGTGAATTTGTGACCGCACTGCGGGCAGAATTTGCCCCTGATTACCGTCTGACCGCATTCGGGGCAGACAATCATATTTGAAGCGACAACTTTTTCGCCGCACTGAAGACAGAATTTCGCGTTTGCCGGCAAAGCCGCGCCGCATTTCGCGCATACAGAACTGTCAGGCTCATTGACTGAATTAAGAGCACCGCCTACCGCGCCGCCGACAAGTCCGCCTACCGCGCCGCCGACTCCCGCCATTGTTCCGAGTCCGATTCCCATATTGGTGAACTGACCCGCCGCTTCATTCTGAGCAACATCTCTCGCGACATCAAAGCCGCGCTCCTGCTGATATGTATAGCCCTCCTGCGCACGCTTCTGAGCGATTGCCTGAGACTCAATTACCGTCTTTTTCGCCTGTGTTTCGGCGTCAATAATACTGACCTGCTGATGAAGCTTCGCCTCCGCTATATCGGCATACTGTCTGAAATAAAGAGCTTTGAATTTTTCATACTGCGGGTCACCGTCGGGCTTTACGACGGTTGTTACAAAAAATCTCTCAAGCGCAACACCGTAATCCGCAAAATCATCAATGAGCTTCTTTCTGAGGTCGTTTGAAATTTCCTCAAGATACTCGTCTATTTCAAAAATATTTATGCTTTTTTCTTTTATTATTGAGGCAAGATACGACTTGACCTTTGTCATGAGAAAAGCTCTGAAATACGAAATAATTTTCTGCTGACCGAGAGTTTTTTCCGTTCCGACAAGCTTCAAGAGAAGTTTTCTAGAATTATCCGCTCTGAGGCTCATTTCACCGCTCGCGCCTATCTGAATCGGAAACTTATATACAGGCTCAATAAACTGAACCTTTGAATCCGTGCCCCATCTGACAGCCATCTGCTCAGTCTTATTGATGTAATAAACCTCACAGTGAAACGGCGTCTTCGCGTCAAAATTCCTGTCAAGATATTTTCCTACGAGCGGAAGATTTTCTGTTTCAAGAGTATGTCTGCCCGGTCCGAACAAATCCAGCGCCTGACCGTCAAGGAAGAAAATCGCCTCCTGCGATTCATGAACAATAAGCTGTGTACCTACATTAAAATCCTCGCGCGGGTGTTTCCATATAAACGTTGAATTATCGCCCTCATACTTTATTACGTCTGCAATCTTCATGTATATTCCTCCGGTTATCTGGTTAATGATTTTTTTGCTTTCTGACAAATCAGCATTAAAATGTAAAGTGTAAAATTACATATTATTGAGAAAACAAAGTAAAATACAAAAATTTTAGTGAATTTTTCGCCGAAAATCTGTGTGCAGCTTATTGATGACATCATAAAACTTTCAAAGAAAGTTATGACAAACATGATTATTCCGCCTAAACGGAAATTTTTATATTTACATTTTGAGGAAAACATGCTCACGCACGAGGTAAGTACAACCTCCAGAGCCATAAGACCGATAACACGCAGCAGAACCTTCAGCCAGCTGAGTATTCCCGGACCGCTGAGAATTGTCCTCATATCTAGATAAGAAGCCCATTTTGCGGAACAGATGAACTTTATAATTACAAATACCGTGAGCGCAATATATACCGCAATATTTCCGGTCATTCTCTTAGCGGAAGAGCGTCTTAATTTTTCCTCGCATTTTTCTATCCTCTTATAAGAATCTTTGTAGCCCTGTATCTGCTTAAAGCCGTTTACCGCTTCGTGAAGAGAATCGTTATCGCCTTTTGCCTCTGCCTTAACCGCAGCCGAATATATTTCATCACATCGTAATTCTTCCGCTTTTCTGTCGCAGATATCGGCAAGCTCCGCGGAGTTTTTATAGTCGCCTGTCTGTCTGAAAATCACAGCGGCCTGAATCATATCCTTCTGCGTTTTCGCGCCGTTCATTTTTGAAACAGCGGCATTGAAACGGTCTTCAATTATCTTGTTATCAACATTCGCCTTTGCCTGACTGCGAAATCCTGTCAGCTCGTTTCTCAGTATTTCATCACCGTACCGTACTGCTTTCTGATAATTTCCGCTTCTCTCAAAATCCGCCGACAGATTCGCAAGATATTCAGGTTTTGTGACTCTGTACTCTATCATCAGCTTGCCGAGATAAACCGGTCCGTATTCAGGGTCAACGTCAAGTATCTTTTCACAGTATTCATCTGCGCTTTTCCAGTTACCGTCTTCAAGAAAAAGAAAAACTCTTTTGATCAGCGGTTCAATGCTGCTGTCTGTATTTTTTTCGGCAGCTGAAGCTCCGAACGAAATATATTTATCAAATCCGCTGAGCCCGTCAGAACCGTTCCGCTGAATCAAAGGCTGCTGAAGTCCGCAGGAATCGCACACACCAAAGCCGTTTTCGGCAGGCATAAGATTGCCTCCGCACATTTTGCATTTAATAATCGCCATAAAGCCGCCTCACTGAATTATCTTTGATTATTTTCTGTACTGTTTAAGGAGATTGTCTTTTAAATCCCATAATTTCTGTGAAAGGTCAACATAGTAATTATGCGGCCTTTCAAAACGCTTAACCTCGTCCCAAAGAGTGTCAACCTGCTCCCCGCAATAGGACTTTATATCCTCAAGCGAGGGAAACTCATAAACGCATCTGCCTTTGTCAAAAAGCTGAATGTGCAGCGGTCTGGCAGTGTAGTTTTCGACAATCTTGCGTTTCCACGTGAAATCTCTGTCAAACAGCTCATAAGGCTGTGAATCATCGACAATCTCATCTTCAAGCGTAATGAGGTCGGCAAACGCCTTGCCTGTTTCATTATCGTAAAATCTCCACAGCTTCTTGCAGCCGGGAATTGTAACCTTGGCGACATTCTCGCTGATTTTTATTTTGGGAATCATCTCACCTTTTTCGTCCGCAACAGCGCAGAGCTTATAAACCCCGCCGAAAACAGGTGCCGAGGACGCTGTAATCAGCCTTTCACCGACGCCGAACGAAGTTATTTCAGCACCCTGATGAAGCATATCTCTTATAACATACTCGTCAAGCGAATTCGAAGCGACAATTCCGCAGTCCGGAAAGCCCGCCTCATCAAGCATTTTTCTTGCTTTTTTGGTAAGATATGTAATGTCTCCGCTGTCAATTCGTATTCCTTTAGGTCTGAAGCCTCTGGGCAGAACCTCTTTGTTGAAAGCCTCAATTGCATTGGGAATACCTGATTTCAGCACATTATATGTATCGACAAGAAGCGTGCAGTTATCAGGATATTCACGGGCATAAGCGCAGAAAGCGTCAAGCTCCGTATCAAAAAGCTGAATCCAGCTGTGAGCCATTGTGCCGACCGCCTTAACGCCGAATTCTCTGTCTGAAATCGTACAGGCTGTTCCGATACAACCGCCGATATACGCGGCTCTGGCTCCGTAAATCGCGCCGTCATAACCCTGTGAACGGCGTGACCCGAACTCCATAACGCCCCTGCCCTTCGCGGCACGTACGATTCTGTTTGCCTTTGTGGCGACAAGGCTCTGATGATTTATTGAGATAAGCACCATTGTTTCAATAAACTGAGCCTGAATAGCCGGTCCCCGTACCGTGACAATAGGCTCATACGGAAAAATGGGAGTACCTTCGGGAACACACCATACATCGCAGGCGAATTTAAAATTACGCAGATAATCGAGAAAATCCTCTCCGAATCCTCTGCCTCTTAAATAATCAATATCATCTTCATTAAAATAAAGCTCGTCAAGATACTTTACAAGCTGCTCAACTCCCGCCATAATTGCGAAGCCGCCTTCATCGGGAACCTCTCTGAAAAACATATCGAACTGCGCGATTCTGTCACCGAGTCCGTTTTTAAAATAACCGTTCGCCATGGTTATTTCATAAAAATCCGTCAGCATTGTAAGATTCCTGTCTTTAAGGCTGTCTGTCATACGTATCCCTCCGTGAAGCTCTGAATCAAATATAATGTCAATATCTGTAAAATACCATTCTGTATTATATCATATAAAGCAACCTTTTTCAATATGATAAAAAAATAAGACGGGCCTTTTAGTGATACATTATATGGAAGTGCCTAGCACTTGAAAAATCAGGCATATTATGCTATAATGAAATGCAATATTCTGAGGAGATAAAGCTATGAAGCGAATTATCGCGGTGATTTCCGCAGTTATTATATTTATTACCTGTACAGTCACGGCTTTTGCGAAAAACAATACAGAAACCGTGCTCAGATTCAATAAAAACGGAAAATTTAAAATTATGCTTCTTGCCGACCCGCAGGACGGATATCCCGTAAAGGAGGACTACCTGATTCTTCTTAATGATGCTCTCGACAGGGCAAAGCCGGATTTAGTTGTATTTCTCGGTGACAATATTATGAACGCTTTTGACGGAAGCGTTGAAAATTATTACAAAGGCTATGACCAGATGCTCAATCCCATTGTTGAGCGCAAAATCCCGTTCACGCTTGTTTTCGGAAATCATGACTCTGAGTCGAGTCCCGTAATGACAAAAGAGGAAATGCTTAAAATTTATCAAAGCTATGACGGCTGCCTCGCTTATGACGCGGTACCCTCTCTTCACGGCTGCGGAACGCATAATCTGACTGTTGCTTCATCTGACGGTAAGCGCACGGCTTTTAATCTGTGGATGATGGACAGCGGTGATTACGCCTACACTGAAAAATCCGGGAGCCATTATGACTGCGTAAGAAAAGACCAGATTGAATGGTATGAAAAAACAAGCAAAGCTCTTGAAAAAAAGAACGGCGCAAAAGTGCCATCGCTTATGTTTCAGCATATTGTGCCTGCCGATGTGGCTCAGCAGGTTATGGTAACAGTACCGTTCCATTTCAAAAAACACACCGGTCATAACCTTGAAGACGGAACAGCATTGTCGTTTATCCCGAACATTTTCGGATTTAAATCGGGCTTTGTAGGTGAAATACCATGCTCATCAACAGAAAATGAAGGGCAGATGGATTCGCTTTCAGAACGCGGCGATGTACTGGCGATATTTTTCGGTCATGACCATGTAAATTCATTCTGCGCAAACGTAAAAGGCGTTGACGCGGTAAATGTCCCCGGCTGTACATATAATTCTTACTACAGCTTTATTTATCATGGGATTATGACAGTTGAGCTTAACGAAAAGAATCCCCGGAAATACAAAGCAGATATGATTTACGCCAACGACCTTGCCCTTGAGAAAAGCTCAAAGCTCCCCGGACTTGAAAAAACAAAACGGTATTACATCGCTTCAAAAGCGTGCCGGATTCTTGTTGACGTATTTCTTACGCCGATAAAACTGATAACAAATATTGTCGGAAACATAATATACTGATAACGGAGCAGATAACAATGAGCAGAATAAAACCCGTATATGACAAAATAAGGCTTAACATCGCAATCACAAGCGACAATCATATTGACACCAACGCTAAATCCAACAGGCAGAGAACGAAAACAGTCAGAAAAGTACTGAAAGATGCCGAAAAAAGCACCGAACGCTTTGACGCGTACATAACAGTCGGTGACACAGCATCAAGAGGATTAACCGAGAACTGGGAGACCGTCAGGGAGTGCTTCAAAGGAACGAATCCCGCGGAAAAAATTTTCTTCACCCTCGGCAATCATGATTCGTGGAGTGAAAACGGCTACGAAGGCTATTATGACGGAATAAAGAATTTTTACAAATACAGCAGAGAAATCTGTAAAAACAATACAGATAAGCCGTATTTTTCCCGAACTGTAAAAGGATATCACCTGATTTTTCTCGGAACAGATGAAATACCCGAAAACGAGGACTGCGCCGCTTTCAGTGAAGCGGAAATAAAATGGTTCTGTGATGTGATGGAAAAAGCAGCCAAAAGCGGCAAACCGATTTTTGTGTTCTGCCATCAGAGCGTCAACGC
>JAZLLB010000149.1:0-8838 GCA_045597925.1 Acutalibacteraceae bacterium | reverse complement strand
ATTCTTTTTGACGGAAAGCCGATGAAGGAGATCGGCAGCACCATTTTCCGCAGTTCGCTCGCCGTGGTGGATCAGGAGATCATTCTTTTTGAAGATACCATTGCCAACAACATAAAAATGTGGGACGACAGCATTGAAGATTTTGAAATGATTCTCGCCGCGCGCGACGCACAGCTTCATGACGATATTATGCAGCGCACAGGCGGATATCAGCACAGACTGATTGAAGGCGGAAAGGATTTTTCCGGCGGACAGCGTCAGCGTATGGAAATCGCCAGAGTTCTCGCGCAGGAGCCTACAATAATTATTCTTGATGAAGCAACCTCGGCTCTTGATGCGAAAACGGAATATGACGTTGTCAAGGCTATCCGTCAGCGCGGAATTACCTGCATTATTATTGCGCACCGTTTGTCAACAATACGTTCATGCGATGAAATCATAGTTATGAATAAAGGTGTTATTGAGGATCGAGGCACGCATAAAGAACTTATGGAAAAAAGCAAACGATATAATGAGCTTGTCTCAAATGAATAAGGAGATGTTTTTATGGCAACAGTTATCAGCGGAAAAGAAGTGTCGGCTTTTCTTAAAGAAAAAGCGGCTGAAAATGTTAAGGAACTCAACAGAAAAGGAATCAGCGTAAGCCTTGCTGTTATTTTAGTGGGTGATGACCCTGCCTCAAAAGTATATGTAAATAACAAAAAGAAAGCCTGTGAGGCGTGCGGAATAGAATCCCTTGAATATATTCTGCCTGAAAACACCACTCAGCAGGAACTTATTGAGCTGGTTGATAAACTTAATAAAGATGAAAAAGTGAACGGTATTCTCTGCCAGCTTCCTTTGCCGAAACATCTTGATGAGGATTCCGTTATAAACGCTATTCTTCCATGCAAGGATGTTGACTGCTTCCACCCCGAAAATGTCGGCAGACTTCATATAGGAAGCGGACTTCTTAAACCCTGCACACCTGCGGGAGTTATGGAAATGCTGAAATACGCAGAAGTTGAAATTGAAGGCAAAAACTGCGTTGTTGTGGGCAGAAGCAATATTGTCGGCAAGCCTATGGCGGCACTTCTTATGGCGGCAAACGGAACAGTTACCGTCTGTCATTCGAGAACAAAGAATCTTGCAGCTGTTACGAAAGAAGCAGATATTCTTGTGGTTGCGATGAACAAACCGAAATTTATAACGGGCGATATGGTTAAGGACGGCGCAGTTGTTATTGATGTCGGCATTCACCGTATGGACAACGGCAAGCTTTGCGGTGATGTGGATTATGATTCCGTTGAACCTGAAGCATCGTATATTACACCGGTTCCCGGCGGAGTGGGTCCTATGACAATTGCGGTTCTCATGCAGAATACTGTTACTGCCGCTGAAATTCAGAACGGATTGATTTGAAGGTGATTTTATGAAAAGATTTGCCTCTTTATTATTGGTGCTTTTGTTTGCACTGAACCTTACCTCATGCCAGATAGGCAGGAAAAACGGCAAAAAAGACAGTGCGGAGCATAATGTTTCTTCTGCGGTTTCCGCCTCAAAGGAAGAACATAAGCTTTCAACGACGGTGGATTACTCTTATGTTCTGAAAGAGCTTAACAGAAAAGAGCGTAAGTTTGTCGACAGCCTCGGAGTTACCGAAAAAGGCAAAAAAATAGTGGCGTTTTTCGGTGATGACTTCGAAACTCAGGTTATTGTCGCCGAATTTAAAGACGGCAAAGTAAATTCGGCAAAGGATTACAGATTTTATGAAAAAGAATCAAATTTTGAAGCTTATAAATTTATTGCCGAAAATAATAAAAACGGATTTACGGTTCACGAAGAAGAAAAATGTATAGAGCAGAATGAAATCAAAAGATACAGAGGCAAGACTTATGATGAGATGCTTGAACTTCTTCACGGATATGATTTTAAGTATTGATATGACAGATACAGAAAAAGCTAAAGCTATATATTCGAAAGGCGGCTGCTCCTGCGTTTTGTGCAGGGGTGATGCTGTTTTCACGAGCAGTGAAAAAGGTATAAAACGGCTCCTCGATTTCTGCGCTGACGGAGGTGATTACCGTGGATTTTCCGCGGCGGATAAAATTGTCGGCAAAGCCGCGGCATTTCTTTATGCGAAAATGGGCGTTGAAAATGTTTACGCTGAAGTGTTAAGCAAAAAAGGGGAGCAGGTACTTAAAAAATACGGCATAAATTATTCTTATACCGTGTTGTGTAATGAGATTATCAACAGAAAGGGCGATGATATTTGCCCTATGGAAAAAGCTGTTAAAGATATTGATGATTACGAAAAAGCGTATGAGGCGCTTTTAAAGCGGTAGATCGCAATTTTTAAAGAAAATCTTTTATAAATTGTAATTATCATTATAGAATAAAAAAGCTGTACCTGTCATATCAGACGGATACAGCTTCCTTTTTTACGGTTTTATAAATTAATAATTCTCTGCGTGAACCTCAAAATATGACTGAGGATGAGCGCATACGGGGCAGGCGGCAGGAGCTTTTGTTCCTACAACAATATGACCGCAGTTGCGGCATTCCCATACCTTAACCTCGCTCTTTTCAAATACCTGCTGTGCTTCAACATTTTTAAGAAGCGCGCGGTATCTTTCCTCATGCTGTTTTTCAATAGCGGCTACCATGCGGAATTTTACGGCAAGAGCCGTGAAGCCTTCTTCCTCTGCTGTTTTCGCGAAGCCTTCATACATGTCTGTCCATTCAAAATTTTCACCGTCAGCTGCTGCGGCAAGATTGGCGGCTGTGTCTCCGCTTCCCTCAAGCTCCTTGAACCACATTTTTGCGTGTTCCTTTTCATTGTCGGCTGTCTTTAAAAACAGAGCTGAAATCTGCTCAAAGCCTTCTTTTTTTGCCTTTGATGCGAAATATGTGTATTTGTTTCTTGCCTGAGACTCGCCTGCGAAAGCGACCTCAAGATTTTTTTCAGTCTGTGTACCTGCGTATTTGTTTGCCATATAATTACCTCCGAACTTTTTTCGGCATTTAAGCCGTTTTCGTATATATTATAACACTTTTAAAAAACAAGTCAATATATTTTAATAATAATTACTATTATTATTTTATTTTGTAATTGGCGCGGTCTGATATTTTGACCATCCCGCTTTTTCATAGTCACCGTTCACAGGGAAAACGCTGCGCAGAATTTTCGCGGTGTTCGTGGCAAAAAATGTGCGCGGCAGCTGATTATCGCTTTCGCAGTCAGACCATGCTTTATAGGCGGCTCTGGCAACATCTGACATACCCCATGATAAGGTATTCCATGTGGTATGCATAATCCCGAACAGGTTGTTTTCAACAGCGGTATCGGCACACGGATTGATTGACTGGCTGCCGTATGTAGTGTCCCACGGGCAAAGAATGGTGTCAAATCCCGCGTCCTTGAAAATCAGTGCGGTTTCAACGGGAGCTTCTTTGACGTTGTACTGCCAGTCGGCGATTACGATATTTCTGTTAAGTGCGGAAAGTATCATCTGCTCCAGCTTCTCATTTTCACATGAAGCTGTGTAGCGGTTATTTTGGCTGAATGAATCACGCTTTGAAATCAGCATATCACCCCACACAACCGCACGTCTGCCGGATTGAGCCAACTCGTCGGATATGCCGTTGAGATAATCCGTGAGTACAGTATAATTTTCGGGAGTGACTTCAAAATTGTATGCCTCATCACAGCCCAGATGGAAATATTTACCGTTTCCGCACAGGTCAATAAGTTCACTGCGTATATTTCGCAGAAGCTCAAGCGTATCAGGATTCTGAATGTTCCAGTTCCAGCCGTCATCACTGAAAAGCGGCTGAAGTCGCGGATTCTGGTCAAGCACAACGTGCTTTCCGTGTATTACTCTGCTTGCGGGGGCGTGACCCCAGTGATTGAACATCGGAACAATTTCAATTCCGAGTTCGTTCGCGGTTTTAATAAGAGGGCGTATCTGTTCTTTTCTGAAAGCATGGCTCCAGCTAAGTTCTTTCATGCAGTCATATTGAAGCATTCCCCAGAATTCAATAACTATGTGGCTGTATTTCAAAGCGGCTGAAAGTTTTATAAATCTTTCAATTTCCCAAAGCTCCGTTTCTGGAAAAACGCAGAAGTGAACCATCTGATTTAAAATTTTCGGGTTTTCTTTAAACACACCGCATTGGATTTCAAAAACAGATTCTTCATCGGTGATTTTTCTTGTCTTAATCTGATGAAGCAGTGTCATGTATCCGTTAATCAAACCTTTTTTGCTGTCTCCGACAATACAGAGTCCCGTATTCTCTACATTAACGGCATACTGATTACCGTTAAGCTCGGGTTTCTGCGCTTCTCCGATTGCAAAAATCAGCTCATCGCTGGGAGTAATTTCCAATTCGCACGACTGACAGCAGAATCCTTTCCAGAAATCTTTTAATGAATCATTGTTGAGACAGATATTCGCCGAAACTCTGAGCTTTGTACCGAACGTAAAATAACCTTCAGTTTTCTTTTCATAATGCGGTTTAAACATTTTATTTCCCTCCGAAAATATATCTAGATGATATTTTATTCTATCATAACAGTAATAGCAACAGAAATTTTTATAAAGTCATTATATTCGGATAGCTTTTTATGTACTGTTTTTTACATATCAGCTTTTAAAGCATGTATAAAGTACGTTACGCAGTCTCGGCTGATAATAATTTTCCTGCGGATTAAGCATGTGATGAGCATAAAAAAGTGAAAGTTTTTCGTCAGGGTCAATGAATATGCTTGCTCCTGCCGCACCGCCCCAGCTGAATTCGCCGATGCTCCCGTTGGAGCCGCTGAGTGCTCTGTTAATCATTGTCTTGACACCAAGTCCGTAACCGTAGCCGCGCGCAACATCCCAGTCAAAATATTTCATCTGATTTTCCGTAAGCTGATTTGCTCTGAGAAGCTCAACTGTACCCTCGCTGAGTATTCTTTCGGAGTTCATTCCCTTACCTTTTAACGCAAGCGCCTGGGCAAGTTTTGCGTAGTCCGAAACAGTGGTCACAATTCCGGCTCCGCCGCTGTCATATTCATCGCCGAAAACAAGACTGTTTCTCTTGCCTGCATTTATAATTTTGCCGCCATGACGTGACGCTGATTTCTGTGCTTCGACAATATCGTCATTTTGGCTGCTTATAAACTGATACTGCTGCGCCATTCTGTCTCTGACGTTCTCATTGTGATAAAATGAATCATTCATACCGAGCGGCTCAAAGATATTTTTTCTGACATAATCTCTGAATGTCATTCCGGAAACGACCTCAACAACCGCCGCCAGAACGTCGTGACTCAGGCTGTAATTCCATTTTTCACCCGGCTCAAACGCTAACGGGTCCTGTGCAAGGCATCTGATAACCTCAAGCGTATTCATTTTTTCGTCGGTTATCCGCTTCGCTTTTTCAAATGCGGTGCTTTTTGTGTTATATGTAAGCCCGGATGTCATTGTGAAAAGATGTCTTAACGTCATAACGTTTTCGGCTTTTTTCACCTCTCCAGAATTTCCTTTTACAAAAATAGTATGAAATTCGGGGATGAAATCATAAACAGGGTCATCAAGCAAAAAAAAGCCTTTTTCATAAAGCTGAAGTGCCGCCGTAACAGTGCATACCTTTGAGGCGGAATATATATTTAAAAGTTCGCTGCCGTTCATTTTAATTCCGTTTTCAATGTCTGACCAGCCCGAGCTGTAATGAAAAATCTCTTTCCCGTCATGGCAGACACAGACGCTGTTTCCGGGTATTCTCCATTCGCAGAGCCTGTCCATAAAATTTTTCAGATATTCAAAATTCATATTGCGCCTCCGAAAATTCCGCTGTTAAAAACATTCAGCTCATATTATCAAAATTATTCTAATATAAAACATCAGGTTTTTCAATAACTTTTTTCACTTTGAAAGCGCAGCAGGTAAAATTTTCTGTTCAGAAATGTTTTAGCAGCACTTTCAAAATCAGTAATATTTTTAATTTATGATATTACTGATTTATCCAACTCGAAAACAGTCGGTATTATCTTTGTTTTTCTTGACTTTTCAGCTGTTTTATGATAAATAATATATGTGGAAGTTTGCTTCCGCACAAAATAAGTATGAAAGAATTTTAAAATGAAAGCATTAAGTATTTTGCTCGGCAAGGGCGTAAAACAAATAGCAAAAATCAAAGGTTCCAACGGCTCTGCACTGCCGGGGCTGGTTGTTGAAAAAACAGACCGTGATTTTATCAGAAAGGTTCTGTCGGGGCTTCCGTACGGTGTTGCGGTTGTGTCAGGCACCAACGGCAAAACCACAACAACTAAAATAATAACCGAGCTTCTTGAAAAGCAGGGGCTTAAGGTGTTCACAAACAAAACAGGCAGTAACTTTGTCCGCGGAGTTATATCCGCCATACTTGACGGTATCAGTATCACAGGTAAATTCGATTATGATATTGCCGTTCTGGAGCTTGATGAGGCGTATTCGGTTAAATTCTGTGAGGTAGCGGATGTTGATTATGCGCTGCTTCTCAATGTTCAGCGTGACCAGCTTGACCGTTTCGGCGAGATAGACTATACCGCGGGGCTTTTGCAGAAGCTTGCTTCAAATGTAAAAAAGACGGTTGTTCTTAACCGTGAAGACCCGAGAGTTTCAAAAATTGAGGCAAAGAACAAGGCGTTTTTCGGACTGAGTGAAAGAATGGTCAGTTTCTTCCCGTCAGACGACTGCCTGCTTTCAGCGGAAGACGCACGTATTTCCAAAACAGAAGCTAAAGTCATTTTCAAGTCACTTGAGGGCAGAAACGCTTCGTATTCTATCGGAGGCAGCACACATGACTGCACGCTTACACTCAAGGGAAATTATAACGCGTACAACGCCGCGGCAGCGCTGGCACTGTGTCTTGAAATTCTTCCCGATGCTTCACCCGAGAAGCTCGTCAGTGACCTCGGCGGTGTTAAATCGGCGTTCGGCAGGGGAGAGGATTTCGTCATAAACGGTGCGAATGTTGAGCTTCTTCTCGTAAAGAATCCGTCAGCGTTTCAGCTGAGTCTTACGTCTTTCGCCGGTGACGGATATGAATACATGATTTGCATCAATGATAAAGATGCAGACGGCAGAGATGTTTCATGGCTGTGGAATGTTGATTTTACCTGCCTTGACGAGGTTAAGTGCGTCAGCGGAATCCGCGCGGCTGATATGGCGCTGAGGCTGAAATATGACGGAGTGAAGGTAGGCGTAATCGAGGAAAATCTTACAAAAGCACTTGAAAGCTTCACGCAAAGCAGCGACAGACCCAAACGTATTTTCTCCACATACACATCAATGCTTGAACTGCGAAAAATAATTTTAGGAAAGAGTCTCATATGACAATTAATATACTTCATTTATACCCTAAAGAAATGAATCTTTACGGCGACCACGGCAATGTTCTCGCTCTTACACGCCGCTGTGAGTGGCGCGGAATTGAAACAAAAGTTTACACGCATGAACCCGGCGATGAAATCCCCGATGATGTTGACATTATTTTCGGCGGCGGAGGTCAGGATTCAGGTCAGTCAAAAATCGAAAAAGACCTTATAAGAATCGCTCCGAAGCTCAAAAAGATGATTGACGGGGGAACTCCTGCTCTTATCATCTGCGGAGTTTATCAGCTTTTCGGAAAGTATTTTCATACCCACGAGGATAATAATATCAACGGAATAGATATTCTCGACCTGTATACAGAGGCGGGATCTACGAGACTTATCGGAAATATCACCATAGAATCACCTGAATTCGGTGAAATAGCAGGGTACGAAAACCATTCGGGGCTGACTTATATCGGTGACAAAAGTTCGGCGTTCGGAAAGGTTCTTGTCGGCGCGGGAAATAACGGCAGTGACGGTACCGAGGGCATGAGATATAAAAACTGTATCGGAACATATCTTCACGGTCCTGTTCTTCCGAAAAATCCGAAAGTGGCGGATTATCTTATCGAAAAAGCTGTTGAACGCAAAACGGGTGAGCCGTGCAATTTAGCACCTCTTGATGACAGTATCGAAAACAGGGCACATAAGGTTTCGGCGTCACGACCCAGATAGTCAGTTATCGGAAAACTGAATATGAACAGAGGCCGCCGCGGTTTAACGAGGCAGTCTCTTTTGCTTTTTTATAAAAAACAGCTGTGACGTTTTTGATTCGCCACAGCTTATTATCATATTTATTTAATTATGCGGTTCAGCCTTAAATGTGATGTAGAGCATTGAGCCGCTTTCGATTTTCTCGGGAAGAGATATTTCAACCCATTCGCAGTTTTCATTTACGGTCATGCATTTGTCAACAGTGTAATCGCCTGCGTCAATTTTGAGCTTTCTGTCTCTTTTTTCTGAAATATTTGAAATCAGAAGAGCGGCTTCTCCGTCTTCGCCTCTGGCTGCCACCGCGTACATATCCTTGCGAAGTTTATTTTTTATTTCTGCCTGACTGCCCATTTTATAAAGCTGACCGAATGCCAGAAATCCGTAATAAGCAGTTGACGGTTCACCGCTTTTGAGGAACATACCGGCGTGAAGGGCGCCTGTAGCGATTGCACAGTAGTAATGCGCCATATCAAGACCCTCGTTTTGGAACATACACAGCATCGAAGCCTGATTAGCACCGTAGCGTCGGTCAATCTTATCATTTTCTGTAGGATTATAGTTCCACTCGTCGCAGATTACTTCCGCATTGCCGTAGCCTGCTTTTTCAAGATTTTCGTTTACATATTTTATCCAGCGTGCATTTACAGCAGTTGTCGAGTAACTGTGCCATGAGAAAAAGTCCATTGGCGGTTTATGTTCTTCTATGTAGTCGAGAAATCCCTGAAAGAACTCAATAAAATATT
>JAZLLB010000148.1:0-3131 GCA_045597925.1 Acutalibacteraceae bacterium | reverse complement strand
CTGCGTGAACGCGAAATTGTCCACTTCCAGCGCTTCGGCGAGGGCCTCCGCCTTGCAACAGACAAAATGAACGACAAAAACTTCTATGCTTTCAACCCTGCGTTTGATAAATAAAAAATTGAGCCGAGTGCATTGCATTCGGCTTATATAATTTTATGTTCTTCTTCAGCGCAAAGGCGGCGCTGCTTTTCAGTCAGCATTCCCCTTTTCTTCAGAGATGCAAGCACGGATTTTTATTTATCTTGTGTCACGGTTACGTTTCTTCTGCAGGTATTGTTGTAATATTCAAGTGCGCTCATTCAAAACCGTGCAAGAGAAATCGTAAAAAGTGAGTAAGCGACAAACCACAGGTACAAGACAAAATAAAAACCGCCCGGATGGACGGTAAAATTAGTTCATATTCTATTGTGACAAGCTGAAGGTAAGGCAATTGACCATGGAAGCAGGTCTTTTACGAAGTCGGTATTTGTATCGTTCATATGCTGCGGAATAACCGTAAGCAGATGATTGAGATATTCATACGGATTAAGTTTGTTTGCTTTTGCTGTCTCAACAATACTGTAAACAACAGCACTTGCTTTTGCTCCGTTTATTGTATTTATCATCACCCAGTTTTTCCTGCCTACCGTGAAGGGACGAATAGCTGCCTCGGAAGCAGAGTTGTCTATCGGTACATCTCCGCTATCAAGGAATACTCTCATATATTTTTCCTGGTTAAGGCTGTATTGAATTCCTTTGCCAACCTCGGATTCAGGTAATACCTCCGATTGTCTTTCTTTAATCCAGTTAAAGTAATCATCGACAAGCCGGGTTATTCTTTGCTTGCGTACCTTTATCCTTTTTCCCGACGGCACATCGCTGATTTTGTCCTCTTCCGCATAAATCGCCGAAATCTTTTTCAGCGCAATTGCAGCAAAAGATTCTGATTTATCGGCAGTCTTCGCAATCTTCATTGCATTGGCAAAATGTCTTCTTGCATGTGCCCAGCAGTTTGCTACCGTTATCTCCGGTATATCATTATCAATCTTATGATAGGCACTGTATCCGTCACATTCAAGATAACCTCTGAAACCGTTAAGAAATGCGATAGGATGCTCAGCTGCTCTTGTAGTCTGATAGTCATAAAGAACAACAGGTTTCTTCTTTTGAAACTTACCTGTTCTGTACAACCACATATATGAAGTCTGTACTGACTCCCTGCCGTCATTAAGAACTGTGCACGTTGTTTCATCAGCCTGAATAACAGGATTGCCGAGAAGACATCTGTGCAGTTCATCATATATCAGAGAAAGATATCTTTCCGTACATCTGATTACCCAGTTGGACATTGTCTGCCTGGATATCTCAATACCGTTTCTTTTAAATTCCTGTTCGATACGGTAAAGAGGAAGAGCGTTTGTATACTTTCCGTTCATAATACCTGCAACAAGTGATGCTGATGCAATACTGTTGTTAAGAAGCTCTGCCGGATGAGGTGCTTTCTCAATTCTGTCCTCATTCTTTGCTGCATAAACTGCTATGTGATGCTCAATAACTTCATATTTTGCAGGATGCATTGCAACTTTTGAATAAACCTGGTCAGGAAGCTTTTTCCATCCGTTTTCCCCGAACTTTTCATTCAGCTGTTCGTCTGTCAGTTCGTGATTTACAACAACGCGGTCAAGCTTACTGAGGTCAAGTTCTCTTTTGCCTTTCTTTTTCTTTGAAGGTTCAGCAGCAGATGTTACAGGAGCAGGCTCCTCTTCCGCCGGGGAATAGCTTTCCTCAAATTCATTGAATTTAATTTGTCCGTCTATATATTCCAGCTTTTCTGATTTCTGTCCGAAACGATGTTGATTCATTACAGCCATTCTTTCTGCCATAAGAATATTTTCGTTCTGTGTCCTGACAACGAGGTCTATCAATTCCTCTCTTGAAAGTTTATTCAGTTGTTCTTTTGAGTACTTTTTCATGAGCCTGACCTCTTTGATTTGATATGTCTATTATACATTTTTTAAGGAAATAAATCAAATTTCCGCAAATGATGATTTCGTCAATATGACATACCTTGAGGCTCAGGAGAACGCCGTATATTAACAAACAGGAGCAACGCTCTTTCAAAGCGTTTACTCCTGTTAAAGACGCTATTCATTTCGTATCGGACTGTATATGCAGATTATGACGATGTATAACTGAATTTCATTAAAGGGAAAACAGCATTAAAAATTCTCTGTTTTATACAATCAGAATAGTTGTTTTGGTTGTATCCGCTGAATTCCGGGTTCAACCCGAAGCCCTTTCATCAACCATCTGAATTGTTCGGGTGATAATGATTTAAGCTCCTGTGTATTTCTCGGCCACTGAAATCTGCCGGCTTCAAGTCTTTTGTATAAAAGAAGAAATCCGTCGCCTTCCCACACCAGTCCTTTAATCTTGTTGTTGCTTCGTCCGCAAAACAGAAACAGAACATTTTCCTGAAACGGAGAAAGTTCAAACTCTGTGTGAATTTTTGCGGCAAGGCCGTCAATTCCACATCTGAGGTCAGTATATCCCAAAGCAATATATATTTTGTCAAAGCCCGAAGCATCATTCAGCATTTTGTATCACCTTCCACAGATTATTCAGCAGTTCCGGTGACACGGAGTTTGACAATTTAATTGTTGCCGAACCGATATTTATTTCAACCGACGGACATACATCTGCAAACGAACCTGTGTTTCTTACGGGAACAGAAATTTCCGCAAACGATGATTCATCACCGACTGTCATTAAGTTGCTCATGCCATCTGCTTTATCCAGTATCATTCCACGAATCCTTTGCTGCCAGAGGTAATACGTCGATTTTGCTATGTTATGCTCTTTGCAGAATTCGGCAACTGTTTTTCCACTGTTATTGCATTCTTCAATAATTCTTGCCCAGTTGTTTGCCCTTACCATCATTGTCCGATTATCCATATGCCCTCCATAAAATACAATTATTCCATATACTTTTTGTATTTTATCAGCTTTTCTTTGATTTTTGTAGGTACCTGTGGTTTCGCGCTTACTAAGAGCCTGAGCTGCCGTCTTGGCAGTCCAGGCTCTTAAGCATTTTAGGTTATTTACAAAAACTAAACCGTATAAACCAGACAAAGAATTATTTGCCAGTATTC
>JAZLLB010000147.1:0-2514 GCA_045597925.1 Acutalibacteraceae bacterium | reverse complement strand
TGAGTGAGTGCAGTAAAAGGTTGAATACATATTGTTTCGCCAATGGTCTTCCTCGCCGTATGTAATGCTGGGCCATATTGATTCGCAGTTGTGAATATATTCGCCTTCGCCGTATTCAAATTCGCCTATTTTTCCTTCTCTGTAAAGGCGGCGCATTTCATATGTTGCCGGCATATAGCAATAGTTTTCACCGTAAGCATAAACCTTTCCTGTTTCCTCAACCGTTTCAATAAGCTCAACGGCCTCTTTCATTGTCTGACACGGAAGAACCTCTGAAAAAACGTGCTTGCCTGCTTTCATTGCTTTTATAGCAAACGGAGCGTGTTCATTTGCATAATTGGCAAGAACAACGGCATCCATATCGTGCTTTATAAAATTCTCAAAATCCGTATAGTAGGTAATGTTCGGGTCGTTAAGCATTTCTCTTTGTTTTTCAAGACCTTCAACCCATTTATCACAGATTGCAACAACCTGCGCGTTGTCCGCACTTTCGCAGTAGTTTATCATACTTGTGCCGCGGTAGGCACCCATAACGCCTATTCTGACTTTTTTCATAACCGCTCCTCCTTAAGGTAAGTGTCGATATACTCAAAGAATAATTTCATAATTTCCGACATAGACTTTTTATCTTCGCACTCGTGATTTGAATCCGGGAAAGAGATAAATGTATGCTCAACATTAAACTCGGTGAGCTTATTATCGAGGTCGAGTGAATTCTGATAAGGAACAATGTCATCAATTTCGCCCTGACCCAAAACAGTCGGCACTGTGTTTTCATCAACATAATTTATCGGAGAGTATTTCTTCATTGCGTTGCGTGCAGTATCAAAATTGTCAAGGTCAATATCAAAACCGATGCCGTTGCTTATAATATTACGGAAATACTCTACGCCTACCGACGCGCCGACGCGGTTTTCGACAGAATAGAAAAACGGGCTTTCCAGATCGGTTGGACCGCAAAGCTCAACTACGCAGACAGGCTTAATCGGAGCAACATCTTTCTTGGTGTAAGCATAAAGTAAAGAAAGATGACCGCCTGCCGAAATACCGGTTAAAAGTACTTTGTCAAAATTCACGCCGTATTCGGCACCCTTTGCCCGGATTGCCGCAAGCGCGGATGTAATGTCATCAAGAACATCGTCATAGCTTACATTTTCGGAAACATAACGGTAGTTCATGCAGGCAGCGGCAACACCTTTATCTTCGCTGACCTGAAAAAGATTTTTGGTATATTCGTCCTTGCTTCCTGCAACCCAGCCGCCGCCGTGAATACAGAGGACAAGTCCGAGATTGCCTTTTGCTTTTTTAGGGAATACAAGGTCGTATTTCTGTCTCTCGTCCTTACTGTCGCTGTAATATTGGTTAAGTAATATTCTGTTATCAGGATAATGCCTGATGTACCCCGCAAAAAGAATATTGAAAAAAGATATAATCGCCATAAAAAACGCCCCTATTTTAGTCAGCATAAGCAAATACTCCTTCGATTTTAGTCTTTGTAAAAGTATAAACTATCGTGAATATCAAGTCAAGAACTTCACATCACATATTATCAATATTTTATACAGATGATAATTTTTGATGTCACCGCAGCTATCCGTTACAATAATTAAACGGTTGACTGTATAGTCATTTTTGTATCGCTTTATCAGTACTGCGTACTTAGACGGTAATATTAATAGAAATTTACGGAAAAAGCAATAAATTTCCGAATTGATTAAACCGTTTACGTATTAGCGGAAAGGAAAACGCAACGTCCGTGTTAAGACTTTGCGTTACAAATCAAATTATTTATCTAAACACCGCGTGCTTTCATAACCATCGGGCTGTAATTTTTCAACCATTCTGTTTTACCAAACCATTTTACAACGTAAAGCTGACAGCGTAGTACTTTCTGATGAATGCTCTGCCCTGCCACGTTTCTGCAAGAGTGTTTTCTCGGTATCGGCGAAGTATCCATACTTGCGGATAATCGTATGAGCCGTAAACTGCGGTTGTGACATAACAGCCGGATTTTTTCGCACTTCAATATCATCAACAACGAAAGAATGGTCTTTGTCATGAATTTGATTTTCTACAGATAACGCAGTGCTCACTTGGATTTTGACATATTTGATTAAATATAAATAATTCTTTTTTGTCGGTAACAGGGTGTTTTTTCTGCCTGATAAGTGCTTTAAGTGACTTTATTTTTTGGTTACAGGTGTTCCTAACGCTTTACCTGTATCAAAATGATAACCGAAAGAGAATGTTCTTCCAAATCAATATGTGATATGAACAGCGTAAACATTCCAATTACAGCCACCGCAACGAGGACACTCCCAAGCGTAAAAGACGGTGTTGTTTTTTGCTTTATTATGGGCATAGCAGAGCATCTTATCACGCGAATCAGTTTCACTGCATAAAACCACATATGTGTTTTTTTCGCAATTTTTGCATACTGTAAAAACAGGGTCGCCCTTTTCAACTTTTCCTGAATTATTTGACATTGTAACTGTTAATGAGTTTGGAGTGGTT